>CAVBFK010000301.1:0-7534 GCA_963594395.1 Lachnospiraceae bacterium | reverse complement strand
GAACAGCCTCGTTCATGGCGCTTGACGGATGTTCCAACAAAGCGGCGGCCTGTTGTAAAAGCGCAAGATCGGCATCTTCTGCGCCGAAGGAAAGCGCATCTACGCCCAGACAGGTCAGCAGGGACACGGCGCCTAAGGCGAAATGCTCCGCATCCCGCACGCTCCACAGGCAGGGAAGCAGAATCACCGCGTCTGCGCCGCTTATGAGGGCCATGCGGGTGCGCAGGGCAGGGGAGAAAATCGCGGCATCGCCCCGCTGAGTGAAACATCCGGACATGACAACCACCGCATAGTTTGCACCGGATTGTTCCTTCGCTTTGTGGAGCTGATAGGCATGCCCAAGATGAAACGGATCATACTCTGCTACAATGCCGACAACGCGCATTGCATCCGCCTCCCTTCACATTCTTTTTGCGGTAATTCCATTTTTCTACCGCAAAACCCTTCCTTTTTTTTATGAAATCCTGTATAATAGATTTTGATTCCTGAGCACGGAAGATTTTTTGACGTGCTTGAATGGACATAAAGGAGTGTATCGGAATGGCAAAGGTATTGGTAGAGACCTCTGCACGTCACGTGCATGTAACGAAGGAAGATTTGGAGACCCTTTTCGGTAAGGGCTATGAGCTGACTGTAAAGAAGATGCTGTCTCAGCCTGGCCAGTTCGCCAGCAATGAGAAGGTGACCATCGTTGGCACCAAGGGTCAGATGACCGCATCCATCCTGGGACCTGTCCGCAGTGCAAGCCAGGTGGAAGTTTCCCTGACGGATGCTCGCTCCATCGGCGTTACGGCTCCTATCCGCGAGAGCGGCGATATTGCCGGCAGCGGTGCCTGCAAGCTGGTTGGACCCTGCGGCGAAGTGGAACTGAAGGAAGGCGTCATCGCTGCAAAGCGTCACATCCACATGACTCCTGCCGATGCAGAAGCTTTCGGTGTGAAGGACAAGGACGAAGTGTCCGTGAAGGTTGAGACCAACGGCCGCAGCCTGACCTTCAGCGACGTGGTGGTTCGTGTGAGCGAGAAGTATGCTCTGGCCATGCACATCGATACCGACGAGTCCAACGCTGCCTGCGTGACTCCCGGCACCATGGGCGAAGTCATCAAGTAATGATGCATTGCCTGCCTGACTCACCAAGTTGAATCAGGCAGGTCTCTTTCCGCAAGACATCATGGCGCGTGCGCAAAGAAAATAAATTTCAACAGAAGGAGCTTTCAACGATGAAGATTCTGGTCGTGAATGCCGGTTCTTCCTCCCTGAAGTACCAGCTGCTCGATATGAACGGCGAAAAGGTGCTGGCCAAGGGTCTGGTAGAGCGCATCGGCATCAAGGAAGACAAGGTGAAGGGAACCGAAGGCGGTCACCTGAAGCAGAACGTGGGCGACAAGGTGGTGGAAACCAGCACCTTCGTGGCAGACCATGTGCAGGCTACGGAAATGATGCTGGCTGCCCTGCAGGATCCTGAGAAGGGCGCTATCAAGTCTACCGATGAGATCGGCGCTGTGGGTCACCGCGTGCTGCATGGCGGCAAGAAGTTCTCTGCTTCTGTGGTCATCAATGACGACGTGAAGGCTGCTATCCGCGAGTGCATCCCTCTGGGACCTCTGCACAACCCTGCAAACCTGATGGGCATCGAGGCATGCGAGAAGGTTATGCCTACCGTGCCTCAGGTGGCTGTGTTCGACACTGCTTTCCATCAGACCATGCCTGCCAAGGCTTATATGTATGGTGTGCCGAAGGAATATGAGACCAAGTACGGCGTGCGCCGCTACGGTTTCCACGGCACCTCTCACCGCTATGTGTCCAAGCGCGTGTGCGAGTTCCTGGGCGTTAATCCCGTGGGCAAGCGCGTAATCGTGTGCCACCTGGGCAACGGCTCCAGCCTGAGCGCTGTGGTGGATGGCAAGTGCGTGGACACCTCCATGGGTCTGACCCCTCTGGAAGGCGTGCTGATGGGCACCCGTTCCGGCAGCTGCGATCCCGCCGTTGTGCAGTTCATTGCTAACAATGAGCACATGACCGTGGATCAGGTGCTGACCATGATGAACAAGGAATCCGGCCTGAAGGGCATTGGCGGCCGCAGCGACATGCGCGATATCGACGCCGCTGCCGACGCTGGCGATGCAGATGCCATCCTGGCTCGCGACATGCTGGTGTACGGCATCCGCAAGTACATCGGTTCTTACGCCGCCGCCATGAACGGTGTGGACGTGATCGTGTTCACCGCCGGCATCGGCGAGAATAACTGGCGTCTGCGCGAGCGTGTGATGGACGGCTTTGAGTTCATCGGCGCGAAGCTGGACAAGGAAAAGAACGCCGCCTGCGCATGGCCGCACGTGACGGAGTCCGTTGTGTCCACGGAAGACAGCAAGGTGACCATTTGCGTCATCCCCACCAACGAGGAAATTGCTATCGCCCGCGACACCCTGGAGCTTGTCTCCAAGTAATTTGTTTTTGACAACAGGAACCTCGCGGTGGTGAAATCTCGCCATCGCGAGAAAATCCTGTTGACAAAAGGGTTCAAAGAACCTATAATAGCAGTTGGTCATATTTGAGGTGAGTACATGAAGCTGGACGTATCCCTGGCACTCAAAAACCCCGGGCAGGAGTACCTTTTCCGCGGCGAGCAGGCCATTGCTCCTCAGGAGATCAGCGGTGACACCGTTACCTTTGACGATGCCATCTTGGAGGGTACCTATTTTGCCACGGATGATGGCAGTGTACAGGTAGACGGTAAGCTGACGACTGTAGCTCATGCTCATTGCGCCAACTGTCTGGAGCCTGCCAGCGCAGACATTCAAGCCACGTTCCGGGAAACCTTTCTGCGGAACGGCGACCCGGAAGATGACGAGATCTTTGTCTACACTGGATCTTGTGTTGGGTTTGAAAAGCTGGCTATGTCTTACGCAGTACTCGCCCTGCCGATGCGGTTCCTCTGCAGGGAGGACTGTCCCGGTTTGGTCGGGTTTGCAGACAACGACACTTGCCAGAAGGAAATGCAGAATGAGCATCCTTTTGCGGCATTGCAGCAATTGCTGACGAAGGATGAGGAGGTGTAAAACATGGCTCTTCCTAAGGGAAAAATCTCTAAGGCTCGTAAGCACAGCCGTCGTGCCAACTGGAAGCTGAGCATGCCCGGCATCGTTGAATGCCCCCAGTGCCATCAGATGAAGCTGGCCCACCATGTGTGCAAGAACTGCGGCTATTACAATGGCGTGCAGGTTGTGAAGATGGACGAAGACAAGAAGAATGCGTAATCGCATTTTCTTGCATTGAAAAGGTGGCTGCGGCCACTTTTTCGGTTACAGAAAAATTCGTCATAACCCTCGCAAATGAAAGAGGAGTACCCCGCAGGCGCGGTCAGAGAGGGCGGTCGTCATGCTGTGAGATTGCCTCCGATGCCATCGGGCGAAGGTCGCTTTCACAGAGCGGCGGTGAACGTGAATCCATTCACCTCAGCCGTCGCGGTGGCACCCGTTATCGTGCATATGAGGCAACGATTCTTTCGTTTTGCGAATCAAGGTGGTACCACGGAGCAATTCCGTCCTTCGGGATGGGGTTGCTCTTTTTTTCATCATCAGGAGGAACAATACCATGTCCTACGGAGAATCGGTTCTGAGCAAACTGAACTGGCCGGGCGTGGCGCTGATGCTTATCGGCGCGGTGCTGGTCTACGCGTCCTCACCGATTATTACTCAACTTTTCCCCAAGGCCGGGGAAAACGGCAAGCTCATCTGCAAGGGCGTGGGGTGCGTCATTGCTCTGCTGGGAGCACTGTTTTTGCTGGATATCCTGTGAGCACCATCATTCTAGGATAAGGAGAATGCGTTATGGAAACGAAAATGACCGGCGCAGATATGGCCACGAAGTTTGACCCTCAGGCCATTGAAACCGAGCTCTATCAAGAATGGGAAAAGAGCGGCGCCTTTGTGGCACACCGTGTGGAAGGCAAGAAGCCCTTCACCATTGTGATGCCCCCGCCTAACATCACGGGTCAGCTTCACATGGGTCATGCCATGGACTGCACTCTGCAGGATGCCGCCATCCGCTATCACCGCATGAAGGGCGATCCTACCCTGTGGCTGCCCGGCACCGACCACGCCGCCATTGCAACGGAAGTCAAGATTGTGGAAGCCATGGCCAAGGAAGGCCTCACCAAGGACGGCATCGGCCGCGAGGCTTTCCTGGAGCGTGCATGGAAGTGGAAGGAACAGTACGGCAACCGCATCACCCAGCAGCAGCGCCGCATGGGCGCCAGCTGTGACTGGAGCCGTGAGCGCTTCACCATGGATGAAGGCTGCAGCCGCGCTGTCCGCGAGGTGTTCTGCCGCCTGTATGAAAAGGGCTTGATTTACCGCGGCAGCCGCCTGGTCAACTGGTGCCCCTGCTGCAATACCTCCATCTCCGACGCAGAGGTGGAATATGAGGAGAAGGACGGCAACTTCTGGCATCTGCTCTATCCTGTGAAGGAAACGGGCGAAATGCTGGAGCTGGCAACCACCCGTCCTGAGACCATGCTGGGCGATACCGCCGTGGCCATCAATGCGGAGGATCCCCGCTATAAGCACCTCCATGGCTGCCACGTGATTCTGCCTTTGCTGAACAAGGAAATCCCCATCGTGTGCGACGAGCACGCCGACATGACCAAGGGCACCGGCGTGGTGAAGATCACCCCTGCCCATGACCCCAACGACTATGAAGTTGGTCAGCGGCACAATCTGCCCATCGTGCGCGTGTTCACCTATGACGGTCACATGACCGGCGCGGCAGATAAGGCTGAAAATGACGAGCTCTTTGCATCCGGCAAGGCCACGGTGAACGAGCCCCGCGTGATTGACTGCGGCAAGTATGCCGGCATGACCACGGCGGAAGCCCGCAAGGCCATTGTTGCCGACCTGACCGAAGGCGGCTACCTGAAGAACGTCGAGCCCCTGAAGCACGAGGTGGGTACCTGCTATCGCTGCCACACCACCGTGGAGCCCATGGTTTCCAAGCAGTGGTTTGTGGAAATGAAGCCCCTGGCCAAGCCTGCCATCGAGTGCGTGAAGGACGGCCGCATCGAGTTTGTGCCTGATCGTTTCTCCAAGACCTATCTGAACTGGATGGAGAACATCCGTGACTGGTGCATTAGCCGGAAGTTGTGGTGGGGTCATCGGATTCCTGCCTGGTACTGCGACGATTGTGGCGAGATGCACGTGTCCCGCACGGATCTGACCAAGTGCCCAAAGTGCGGCAGTGAGCATATCCATCAGGATGAGGAAGTGCTGGATACCTGGTTCTCCAGCGCCCTGTGGCCTTTCTCTACCCTGGGCTGGCCTGATGAAACGGAAGACCTGAAGTACTTCTATCCCACCAGCATGCTGGTAACGGGCTATGACATCATCTTCTTCTGGGTGGCACGCATGATCTTCTCCGGCATGGAGCAGATGGGTGATGTGCCCTTTAAGACGGTGCTGATTCACGGCCTGGTGCGCGATGAACAGGGCCGGAAGATGTCCAAGTCCCTGGGTAATGGCGTGGATCCCCTGGAAGTTATTGATAAGTACGGCGCCGACGCTCTGCGCTTCTCCCTGCTGCTGGGCGTGAGCCCCGGAAACGACACCCGCTACATTGAGAGCAAGGTGGAGGCCGCCCGCAACTTTGCCAACAAGGTGTGGAATGCTTCCCGCTTTGTGCTGATGAACGTGGATGCTCGCCACGAGATTGATCCTGCTCTGCTGACCCTGGCCGATAAGTGGATTTTGACCCGCTTCCAGGACGCTGTGCGCGATATCTCCACCCACAATGAAGAGGGCGACTTCGGTCTGTCTGCCAACCGCATTTACGACTTCGCTTGGAGCGAATTCTGCGACTGGTACATCGAGCTGGCTAAGTCCCGCCTGACGGGTGATGACGAGGCCGCCAAGCACAACGTGCAGGCAGTTCTGCTCTACGTGCTGGAAGGCCTGCTGAAGCTCCTGCACCCCTTTATGCCTTTCCTCACCGAGCAGGTGTACAAATATCTGCCGGGCACGGAAGGCTTCCTGATGCTCTCTCCGTGGCCTGAAGTGAAGGACGCTTATGACTTCGCCGAGGATGAAGCCAAGATGCAGGGCGTGATGGAAATCATCCGCAGCATCCGCAACCTGCGCAGTGAGATGAACGTGGCCGCAGGCAAGCGTACCCGCCTGATGCTCTTGCCGAAGGAAGGCTGGGCAGATGTACTGAACGAGACCTCTGTGTACTTCGGCCGTCTGGCTTGGGCTTCCTCTGTGGAGATGATTGCAAGCCGCGACGAAGTGAAGGAGAAGACCGTCAGCGCTGTGACTGCCGCGGCAGAGCTCTTCATTCCTCTGGGTGACCTGGTGGACTTCGCCAAGGAAATTGCCCGCCTGAATAAGGAACTGGACAATATGACGAAGGAAATCGCCCGCGCAGAAGGCAAGCTGAATAACCCCGGCTTTGTGGCAAAGGCTCCTGCCGCCCTGGTAGAGCAGGAGAAGGAAAAGCTGGAGACCAACAAGCAGAAGGCCGCCGCGCTGGAAAGCCGCATTGCCGAACTGAAGGAAAGCCTATGAAAACCGCTTCGGAAGTGATTGCTGCCATCCATGGCACCTATGCTACAGGTAGCAAGAACGGCCTGAAAAATATTCAAGAGCTGACGCAACGGCTCTGCCCCAATCCCAAGGTGCCCGTCATTCATGTGGCGGGCACCAATGGTAAGGGGAGCACTTGCGCCATGCTGGAAAGCATCCTGCGCCATGCCGGCTATACCACGGGACTGTATACGTCTCCTTTCTTGCAGACCTATGAGGAGCGGATCCGCCTGAACGGCCGCCTGATTAGTGATGCGCAGATGGTGAAGTACGGCAACGCGCTTCTGGATGCGTCAAAAGATTTAAAGCCTACGCCCTTTGAAATGGGAACGGCACTGGCCTTGTCCGCCTTTGAAGGCGAACAGGTAGATGTTGCTGTGGTGGAGGTCGGCTTAGGCGGCCGGCTGGACCCGACCAATGTGGTACGTCCCTGCCTGTGCGGCATCACGGCCATCGGGCTGGACCACATGCAGTTTTTAGGGAATACGGTGGAGAAAATCGCAGGGGAGAAGGCAGGCATCATCAAGGAAGGCGTTCCGGTGGTGTGCCATCCTGCGGAACGCGGCGTAGCAGAGGTTTTTGCCTCTGCCGCGAAAGAAAAGCATGCGCCCCTCCGTCAGCTGGATCCATCCCAGCTGATGACGTATCAGTGCACGGCGTTTTCCTCCGTAGCGACCTATCAGTTGGAGAACCTGTGGAAAAACGTGCAGATTGCACTCCCGGGGGAGCATCAGCTGACGAATGCCATGACGGTGCTGGCTATGGTGGAAGAACTTCGCAAGCAGGGGTTCCGCCTGACGGAGGACGCCGTGCGCAAAGGCATGCAGGAAACCGTGTGGCCTGCGCGGCTGGAATGGTGCGGAAACATCCTGATCGATGGCGCACACAACGCCCAAGGGGTACAGGCACTGCTGAATTTTGTACAGCATCATCTGGCAGAGAAAAAGCGCGTCCTCCTC
>CAVBFK010000300.1:0-2821 GCA_963594395.1 Lachnospiraceae bacterium | reverse complement strand
TCGTTGCTCCTTCCCCATTGCTACGCTATTCTACCATATCTGCATCCTGCCGCAAACGGTTTTTCAAAAAAATCCCCGCATGCAAGGCGCATACGGGGATCGATGCTAGGCAGAAAGTTCCGATCAATCGGAGGTGCTGCTGGAAGAAGAGCCATTGTTGCTGGCCACTGCAATCAGCCGCAGGATGTAGTAGATCATTTCCAGCATGGACATGACCACGTTGTTGATGTACTGGATGTTGTAGAGCTTAAAGAGCTCCTTCAGCAGGGAGATTTCCTCTTCCGTTGCCATGCCGTTTTCGCGCAGCAGTGCGTAGGAGCGCTCCTGAGCCTTCTTCTCGGTCTTCAGCGTCACCAGGGCAAGCCACAGGGTGCTTGCATAGAACAGCAGGCCGAGAATGCAGATCACGATGGTCAGCGTGCCGGTTGCGCCCAGCAGCAGGTAGTCAATGATCACGCCCACCAGAATCAGCGGGATGAACGCCAAGGGGCCGAAGGTCACCCAAGGGAACAGACGATTACGGAGCTTCATGTCGGGATCGTCTTCCTTGTCCAGCACAGCCAGAGCGGCCTTTTCACTGCCCATGGCCAGAGCGGTCAGGCTTTCCTTATAGCGGGTCAGACGGCGCAAACGCACCTTCTTGAAGTGGGGGCTGTAGCTGTTGCCGAACAGCATGGAGCCGGTGGCCTTCACGGCGATATTCTGCAGGCCGTTGGCATCCAGAATCTTGCGTGCGGCGGCTTCGCCCGTCAGGTGGGCGCTGTTTTCCTTGCGATTGAACCGAACGTACTTCACGGAAAGTACGATGTCCGTCACAAAAGAAATGACAGCCACCACGAAAATCAGCGAGCACACGATGATCATGGCTACCCTAAGGGCGGGGCTCATGCTGTTAAACAGAGTATCTGCTTCCTGAATGTAGGATCCCATTTCTTCTCACCTCACGTGAAAAATTTCCGTTTGCGTACATTCGCTGCGAAGCATGCAATCTCCTGCCTGAAAAGCAATGAATTGCTGGATTTTTTGAAGAGATTGAGACATTTTCATGCAGGATTCACCCCCGTCGGCCATCGCTTCCCCCGCACTAGCGTTTTCATGAAAAAAGAGGTATAATGACCCCGTTAGTATTTTTACGAACAGGAGGGTATGCTATGCAACCGACTCACAACGAAGAGAAACGTCAGCCCAGGCACCGTCGGTCACAGGAGCATGAAGTGCAGGAACGTCAGCCCCGTGAGCGCCGTCCCCGCAGACATTTCTCCCTGATCCGCACAATCCTGATGCTTCTGGGGCTTGGTGTCGTGATTGTTGCCCTTGGCCGCTATGTGGTGGTGCCGGTGCTGGTTGCACTGCCCTCATGGATGGGAGGTGCACAATGAAGCATTTTCTCCGCTGGCTTGGGCGCGTTATCGGTACGGCACTAACACTGGTGCTGGTGATTGTTCTGCTCCCTTATGCTTCCAAATGGGCAGCAAAGCTCATTCCCGACCTGAGCGGCGCCGCTGTGAATACTTCCGTCACCCTGTCCCAGAAATTGTCTGAAAGTGCACGGCTGGAATGCATCCAGGTCGATGTGGAAGGCGTGCTGGACTCCACCACCAACGCCCTGTTTCTCGGCACCGTGCAGTCTGTGCAGATTGCCTACACCTATCACGCCAGCATCGGCATTGACTTAACGAAAGTGCAGATCCGCACCGATGGTGATACCGTGGTGCTGGAACTTCCTGAAATGGAAGTGCTGGCAGACAGCTTGACGCCTACCACCATTCAGCGCAACGACTTCTGGTATCCCTTGACGGATGAACGCCGTCAGCAATTGCTGAATGACGAGCAGGAAGCCCGCCGCGAGAAGCATCTGGCCGAGGTCTCCTCTTCGGAAGACGGCTGGGATCACGTCATCAACGCTCTGAGCACCACCATTGCCGCCTGGAGCGATGTTGACCAGCGTGTCACCTTCCGCTACGAGCATCCCTGACTTTGCTTCGGGTACTGCCGGTTTGATCCATTCTCATATCGTCCAATGGAGGTTGATCCATGCACGAAATTCTCGCTTGGCATCGCCGTCATTACCCGCTGATGAACGCGGAAGATGTGGTGAAGCTGTACTTCCAAGGTGCCCTTGGCTGCGGGCATCTGCTGGCCGATAAAGCACAGGTGACCGCCCGCATTGTGCAGGAAGAGCAATCGCTCCGCGCCGACGCGGCGCAACCCTTGACTGAGGAGCTTCCCGGCCCTTATGTTCGGCTGTATCTTGCCCGCGCCATGGCAGACGGCATTTCTCCCATATGGATTGCCCGGCTGATGGCGCTGTCTGCGGCACCGGCATCCACCCGCGAAGAAGTGATGAAGGCATTATCATCTCTTGATGAAACTTCCTCCGGTTGTGACGCTGAAGCGCTATCTGCCGCCGCAGGCAAGCTGGCAGACGACCGCTGGCTTCCTTCCCATTCCGCATCTTACCGTAACGCTTATGCCCCTGCCTACCGCGTCATCAGCAGGGATATGGCCATGCTGCTTCCCGCACTGCAGGCCATTGCAGGAAAAATGCGCCGTCAATCCCGCGTATTGCTGGCTATTGACGGCCCCTGTGCCAGCGGCAAAACGACCTATGCATCCAAGCTTTCTGCCGTGCTAGGCGGTGCGCCGGTGATTCACATGGATGACTTCTACACGCCCCATGCGCAGAAGACGGCCGAGCGTCTTGCTCAGCCCGGCGGCAATGCAGATATTGAGCGATTCTGTGCCGAAGTGCTGACGCCTCTGCTTCAGCACGGGCAGACGTCTTACCGGCCGTACAGCTGTCATCTGGATCGGCTGATGG
>CAVBFK010000299.1:0-2270 GCA_963594395.1 Lachnospiraceae bacterium | reverse complement strand
GCTTATGGGATACCAGCACCGCGTCTGCTTTCACCGGGCTAACCGGATAGCCGCTCCCGTGATCCACAGGGTCGGTGACAATGCGCATGCCGTTGTCCAGTTCCAGCAGAAACATGGCATGACCAATGCAAGTAATAATCATCGTACATTCCTCCTTGACGCAAGCAAAGAAGCGGTGTAATTCAAATAAGGCAGCAATGCCCCGGGGAGTGCCTGATGCATCCGCAGTCGCACTGCCCAATCTTTCACGCATCCGTCGCAGAAACGTTCGACAGCCTTGTCGCCTTCTTCCGCAGCCTTGGCCAGGGCACGCAATGCAGCATCATCCGTTTCATCAGACGGATGATGTTGCAGCAGCCATATGGCGTTGGCCAAGCGTCCATTTGCCGCTGTATCCGCATAGGCTGGCGGCACAGGCAGGGCGTGATCCAGAAGAATCCAGCCGTTCTCCACGCTTGCCGTCCAGCCATTTTCCTGCGCCAGGTGCAGAAATTTTTCCACTGCCGCTTCCTCTGCGGCATGCGGGAGATCAATCGCCAGCAGAAAATCCGGCGACAGGCTTCTTCTCACAGCGCAAGGGCGGCGTGTGGGACACTGGCTGATTAGCTCAGCAACGTTTTTCCTTAGCTCGGTCAGCATGCGCCTTCGCTGGCGGCATACTCCAGCTTCAGTTCGTGCAAGGCGCTGTAGGAGCCCTGCATATCCAGCTGATACTGCAGGTGCACGGTGCCATGCTCCGGGCTCAGCTTGCAGTTGACGCGGGTGGCATACACTGCCATGGCCAGATCACCGTAGGGCGTATGATACGCGCCTTCAAATCGCTGTCCCTTAATGAACACCATGGACGTGCCGAACTCCCCCGCCCGGTTCATGATGACGCGGCCGGGCTGCATCTGCAGGGTGATATTCTGGGTGCTGAGCTTGCCATGCTCATCTTCAGGTTGAGTTTCCTGGTAGTGCAATGTATAGCTTCCGCCAGAAATTTCCAGTTTGCCCGTGGTCATGATGCGAATCGGCTCTTCTTCCTCCGCAGGGAAGTCCTGGGAGCGGCCGGAAATTGTCAGCAATACAGGAATCGTCTTTTGCATGGAATTCTCCTTCCCTTGATAGACTTTTAGTATATCACAGGCGGCATGATCTTGCAATTTTTTCATGAGAACGGTATGATGGTGACGGAGGGATGCACAATGCGATGGATGGCACGAGCCAAAATCAACTGGACCCTGGACATTACCGGCGTGCGGGAAGACGGCTATCACCTGATGGATATGCTAATGCAGCCCGTAACGCTTGCCGATATCATTGACCTGGAACCTGCTGAAGAAATCACCTTGACCTGCAGCGGAACGCCCTATTTGCCGCCGGATGAACATCACCTGGCATGGCGAGCCGCGATTGCGCTAAAGGCGCACACGTGCTGTACCCAAGGTGCACGCATTCATGTGCACAAGTGCATTCCCGTGGGTGCCGGCATGGGCGGCGGAAGCGCTGATGCCGCGGCTGTTCTCATTGGGCTGAACCAATTGTGGGCGCTGAATCTACCTGCAGAAGAGCTGGAAGCCATTGGCCTGACCCTGGGGGCAGATGTACCCTTTTGCCTGAGGGGCGGCCTGCAGCATGTTCAGGGCATCGGTGAAAAGATGACGCCTCTGTCATGCGCCGCCATGATGCCGCTATGCGTGATTCAGCCTTGCGAGGGACTAAGCACCGGCGCCGTTTTCAAGGCGTATCATCTGGATGCATCCCCTGCCCGGCCGGACACAGCTTCTGCCATGGAGGCACTGCAAACAGGCAACCTGCCTCAGCTGTCCGTCAGCCTGGGAAATGTACTGCAAGGCGTCAGTGAAACCATGCGGCCTGCCATTGGTGAAGCCATTGCCATGCTCCGTGCAGAAGGCGCCGTCACGGCCTGGATGACCGGAAGCGGATCCGCTGTTTTCGGCGTATTTGCCTCCGATGATGCGGCCAAGAAAGCAGCAGAACATCTCAGCAAGCGTTATGACCGCTGCTGGGCGTGCAGTACCTGCATGGATAGTGTTGTCAAGGCATAAACGCTTAGTGTTTCTTGGCCAATCGGCTTAGATGCACAAATTTCAGAATGTCCCGCTCATCGGTGATTCTCCACCAGGCAAGGCACAGCACGCCATACACGCCGATGCCCACCAGCACGCGTACCGCCACTGCCAGCCAGGAATTGCCCAGCGCCATGCCAACCAGGCGGACACTTCCCAGCATTACAAGGCCAATTACCACATAGGTCAGGGCATAGC
>CAVBFK010000298.1:0-3157 GCA_963594395.1 Lachnospiraceae bacterium | reverse complement strand
GACATGCTCCACACCATCGAGCGCGCCGTGGATTACTACACGCACCACAAGGATGTGTGGGCAACCCTGCAGAAGCGCGGCATGAGCGGCGACTACAGCTGGGATCACTCCTCCAAGCGGTACATTGAGCTGTATCGCGGCCTGCTGGGTGAGGTGGCTCTGCCCACCGTGGCCAGCGTGCCGAATGATGAGCCCAACCCGGTGGTCATTGCAGAGGAAAAGAAGCACTAAGAATTGAATAGCGAAACGGCTGTGGGAGGATGATCGTATTCTCTCACAGCCGTTTTTTTATGAAACAAAAGGAGAGTGTCTCTTACGAAGCACTCTCCTCTTCAGTTCAGGAAGATCTCAGCATGCGTGCAACCGCATCTCTCGGTGCAGTTGCATCACCGTTACCCCTCAATGGCAATGCGGGTATTGGGCTCAACCTTAGGCTGGCTGGTCTTCGGGATGTTCAGCATCAGCACACCGGATTCGTACTTGCCGCTCACATCCTCGGGGCGCACATCGCCAACATAGAAGCTACGAGTCATGCTGCCAACATAGCGTTCCTGGCGGATGTACTTGCTCTTGTCGTCGCCGTCCTTTTCAAGGGACTTGCTGGCCTTGATGGTCAGGTAACCATCCTTCAGGTCAACCTGCACGTCCTGCTTGTCAAAGCCCGGCAGATCAACGGCAACCTCGTAATGATCGCCTTCATCCTTCACGTCCGTCTTCATCAGGTTCTTCGCGTTCTTGCCGTACAGGGTGCGGTCGATGTTCATCAGGTCGCGGCCAAAGTCATTAAACAGATCATCAAACATAGTTTCATGGAAAATGCTAGGAAGCATACTTTTCACTCCTTTTTTCACTTTACTGTACCTCTTCGGGGGATCCTCTTCTTTATCCCCCTCTCGGTACGATGATATGATAGCACAGTTTATTAGCACTGTCAATAGGTGAGTGCTAATTCTTCATAGTTTATTTACAATTATGAATGTTTCTTTTTGTTTATTGTAACTTGATCGTCCTGAAAGGTCTTTTCATGATCCGCTTTTTCTGCTATACTGTTACCAGGTGATAAGATTTTGAGGAGGTCTTGGGATGGATACCATTCGCTTGGGACAAACGAATCTGACTGTCAGCAAAAACGGCTTTGGTGCTCTGCCCGTGCAGCGCGTTACCATGGAGGAGGCCGCAAAGCTGCTGCGCAAGGCCTATGACCACGGCATCAACTATTTTGATACCGCCCGTGCCTACACGGACAGCGAAGCCAAGATCGGCTATGCACTGCATGACGTGCGGGAAAAAATCATCATTTCTACCAAGACGACGGCTACCAAGGTGGAAGATTTCTGGAAGGATCTGCACACGAGCCTGGAAACGCTCCGCACAGATTACATCGACATCTATCAATTCCACAACCCTGCTTTCTGCCCCAAGCCCGGCGACGGTACCGGCCTGTATGAAGCCATGCAGGAAGCCAAGGCCAAGGGCATGATCCGCCACATCGGCATCACGAACCACCGTCTGACGGTGGCAGAAGAGGCTGTGCGTTCCGGCCTGTATGAAACGTTGCAGTTTCCCTTCTCCTATCTGGCCAGTGAGAAGGAGTTGGCCTTGGTGAACCTTTGCCACGAAAAGGATGTGGGCTTCATCTGCATGAAGGCTCTGTCCGGCGGACTGATTACGCACTCCGATGCCGCCTATGCTTTCCTGCGCCAGTATCCCGTAGCGCCGATTTGGGGCATTCAGCGGGAACGCGAGCTGGACGAATTCCTGAGCTATCAGGACAATCCGCCGGCATTGACGGACGAACTGCAGGCCATTATTGACCACGACCGCGGCGAGTTGGTGGGAGATTTCTGCCGTGGATGCGGCTATTGCATGCCCTGCCCTGCAGGCATCGAGATCAACACCTGCGCCCGTATGTCGCTGATGATCCGCCGTGCCCCCACCGCCGCGCTGCTGAATGAGAAGAGCCAGGCCATGATGAAGAAGATCGAGGACTGCCTCCACTGCGGACGTTGCAAAACCAAGTGCCCCTACGGTCTGGACACGCCTACCCTGTTGGAACGCAACTATGAAGATTATAAGACGTTCCTGAAGTAAATTTTCAAGAAGGGCGCAGTCGCTTGAAACAGTGACTGCGTCTTTTTTGTATCAGCAATTTGTGCATTTGTTTTTCCCGCATGGCAGGAATCAGCCTTTCCCCTATCGAAATCAGCAGAGATTCTATTTTGCAAACGGAGTTACTATGCGACGCTATTTGTGGATTCCACCGGTGGTGCTGGTCATCGATCAAATCACCAAATGGGCCGCACGTCAGATGACGGGGCCCATTACGCTGATTGAAAATATCATTGGCCTGAGGTACACGCAAAACACAGGCATGGCCTTCAGCCTGCTAAGCAACCACATGGAGCTGCTGATTCTTTTGTCTCTATGTCTGATTGCCGTAGGCTGGCTTGTTCTGCGCCGGTACACTTTGGGGCCGGTGAGCCGCACTGCCGCCATGCTGATGCTCAGCGGAGCCGTTGGCAACCTGATTGACCGCGTGCTTTGGGGCTATGTGGTGGACATGATTGAGGTGCTGTTCTGCGCCTTTGCCATCTTTAACGTAGCAGATATTTGCCTGACCGTGGGGTGCGGTTTGATGGTCGTTTCCCTGCTTTTCAGGCCGCAGGAATGGAGGGAAAAGCATGGCTGAGGATCAGGTGTTTCATCTGACTGCAGACGGACGCCGTCTGGATGTATTTTTGTCGGAAGCCACCGGCCTAACGCGCTCCCGTGTTGCCACCCTGATGGATGAAGGTCACTGCCTGGCAGGCGGCAAGGAGGAGCACAAGGCCGGCACCAAAGCAAAGGTCGGCACTGAAATCGTCTTGACCGTGCCCGCTCCTAAGCCCGCCGTACCCCAGGCCGAGGATCTTCCCTTGACCATTCTTTATGAAGACCGTGATCTGGCAGTGGTGGTGAAGCCCTGCGGCATGGTGGTGCATCCTGCCGCAGGCAATGAGGACGGTACCCTGGTCAATGCTCTGCTGTATCATTTGGACAGTCTTGGCGGCATCGGTGGCGAACTGCGCCCCGGCATCGTGCACCGGCTGGACAAGGATACATCAGGCCTGCTGTTGGTTGCGAAGAACGATGCATCCCAGCTGGCACTCAGTCAACA
>CAVBFK010000297.1:0-2755 GCA_963594395.1 Lachnospiraceae bacterium | reverse complement strand
GCTCTGTGACAAACTGCATTTGCAGCATCGGTTCGCCGCCGCTGACGGTAATACCGCCGTTCTTGCTGTCCTTGCCCCAGTACTTTTTGTAGCGCAGGGCTCTGTCCAGCAAGGTGGCAGCGTCCACTTCCTCGACACCGGAACCATGAGCGTCCCAGGTGTCAGGGTTGTGGCAGAACTGACAGCGCAAAGCGCAACCTTGCACGAAAATCACATAACGCACGCCGGGACCGTCCACCAGGCCGAAACTCTCTACCGAGTGCACCCGGCCCAATGTCTTACATGTGGTCATGGCAGGTACGGGCGATAACGTCCAACTGCTGCTCGCGGGTCAGGTCGATGAACTTCACAGCATAGCCGGAAACACGGATGGTGAAGTTTGCATACTCTTCCTTCTCCGGATGCTCCATAGCGTCCTTCAGCTTCTCGATGCCGAAGACGTTCACGTTCAGGTGATGTGCACCCTGAGTGAAGTAGCCGTCCAGCACCTGCACCAGGTTGTTGGAGCGCTCTTCGTCGTCATGACCCAGAGCACCGGGGTTGATGGTCTGGGTGTTGGAGATGCCGTCCAGAGCCCAGTGATAAGGCAGCTTGGCGGTGGAGTTCAGAGAGGCCAGCAGGCCGTTCTTCTCAGCACCGTAGCTGGGGTTTGCACCAGGAGACAGGGGCTCGCCAGCCTTGCGGCCGTCGGGCAGGCTGCCGGTAGCCTTGCCATACACCACGTTGGAGGTGATGGTCAGGATAGAGGTGGTGGGCTCGGAATTGCGATAGGTGTGACGCTTCTTGATCTTCTCCAGGAACTTGCCCAGCAGCCACACAGCGATGTCGTCAGCGCGGTCATCGTCGTTGCCGTAGCGGGGGAAGTCACCCTCGGTCTTGAAGTCCACGATCAGGCCGGACTCGTCACGGATGGTGGTCACCTTAGCATACTTGATAGCGCTCAGGCTGTCCACCACGTGGGAGAAACCAGCAATACCGGTTGCGAAGGTGCGGCGAACGTCGGTGTCGATCAGAGCCATTTCCGCAGATTCGTAGTAGTACTTGTCGTGCATGTACTGAATCAGGTTCAGAACATTCACATAGGTGCCGGCCAGCCAATCCATCATGCGGTCATAAGACTCGATGACTTCATCATAGTTCAGCACTTCGCTGGTGATCGGACGATAAGCGGGACCAACCTGCTCATGAGTCTTCTCATCCACGCCGCCGTTCAGTGCGTACAGCAGGCACTTGGCCAGGTTTGCACGGGCACCGAAGAACTGCATTTCCTTACCGGTCTGGGTAGCGGACACGCAGCAGCAGATGGAGTAGTCATCGCCCCAAACAGGCTTCATGACGTCGTCGTTCTCATACTGAATGGAGCTGGTCAGCACGGAGATCTTCGCAGCATAGTGCTTGAAGTTCTGGGGCAGATTCTCAGAGTACAGAACGGTCATGTTGGGTTCGGGAGAAGGACCCATGTTCTCCAGGGTGTGCAGGAAACGATAGTCGTTCTTGGTCACCATGGAACGGCCGTCCACGCCGATGCCGCCAACTTCCAGCGTTGCCCAGGTGGGGTCACCGGAGAACAGCTGATTGTAGCTGGGGATACGGGCGAACTTGACCATACGGAACTTCATCACCATGTGGTCAATCAGCTCCTGAGCCTGCTCCTCGGTGAGGACGCCGCGCTCCAGGTCACGCTCCATGTAGATGTCCAGGAAGGTGGAGATACGGCCAACGGACATAGCAGCACCGTTCTGGGTCTTGATGGCAGACAGGTAGCCGAAGTACAGCCACTGGCAAGCTTCCTTAGCGTTGGAGGCGGGCTTGCTGATGTCATAGCCGTAAGAGGCGGCCATAACCTTCATTTCCTTCAGAGCCTTGATCTGCTTGGAAATTTCTTCGCGAAGACGGATCACGTCATCGGTCATGGTGCCGTCGCCGCAGTTAGCGAAATCCTTCTGCTTTTCAGCAATCAGGAAGTCGATACCATACAGAGCAACACGGCGATAGTCACCCACGATACGGCCACGGCCATAAGTGTCGGGCAGACCGGTGATGATCTTGTTGTGGCGAACCTTCTTCATCTCGGGAGTATAAGCCATGAACACGCCATCATTGTGGGTGGGGGCATACTCGGTGAAGATCTTGTGCAGTTCGGGGTCGGGCTCGTAGCCGTAGCTCTTGCAAGCTTCTTCGGCCATCTTGATGCCGCCAAAGGGCATGAAAGCACGCTTCAGGGGCTTATCGGTCTGAATGCCGACGATCTGCTCCAGATCCTTCAGCTCTTCGCTGATATAGCCGGGGCCATAAGCAGTCAGGGTAGCAACAACCTTGGTTTCCATGTCCAGGACGCCGCCCTTAGCACGCTCTTCCTTCTGCAGCTTCTGCAGAGCGTCCCACAGCTTGTTGGTAGCATCGGTCGGACCTGCCAGGAAGCTCTCGTCGCCGTTGTAGGGCTTGTAGTTCTTCTGGATAAAGTCACGCACGTTGACTTCTTCGCGCCAAATTCGGCCGTCGAAGCCTTCCCACTGATCACACTGAACCATGTGAATCCTCCTTCACGGATCTTCGTTTGGTATGGGGATTTATGCAAATCGCCGTTAGACGATTTGATCAAAGTAAGACCGCTTGCCTGGAAAACGCCGCCGGGACGTTTCTCGGACATTTGCGGTGGAAGCAGATGGGGTTAGAGCTTTCTAACCGTGTATAATTTAATCGATTCCGCATCTGCTGTCAACCCTGTATCTGCGACTTTTTCGTGAATATTACG
>CAVBFK010000296.1:0-8293 GCA_963594395.1 Lachnospiraceae bacterium | reverse complement strand
CATAGAAACACTCCCTTCATGCCAGACAATGTTCTCCATTCACTGTCTAGCACAAAGGGAGCCTATTACACGTTACCCCTTAATGCCGGTGTTCGCAATGCCTTCAATGAAGTAGTTCTGTGCAAAAATGTAGATGATCAGGATCGGGATAAGCGACAAGGTCGTACCTGCAAGGATCAGCGTATATTCAACGCCGAATTCCTGCTGGAACATACGCAGACCCAGCTGAATCGTATACTTGCTCTTATCGTTCAGCATGATCATAGGCGCAGTGAAGTCATTCCAAGAATCAAGGAACTTCAGCGTCACAAGCGTTGCAAGCGCAGACTTGGCCAAGGGAAGAATGATACTTGTGAGGATCTTGAATTCACCGGCACCTTCAATACGGGCTGATTCAACAAGGGAATCCGGAATGCTGATCATAAACTGCCGGAGCAGAAATACGCCGAACGGAGAGAACCAGTGCAGCAAGATCAACGACCAGTGGCTATTCAGCAGACCCATGTTACGAACCAGTTCATATTGCGGAATCATGATGACCTGATAAGGAATCATCATGGTCGCCAAGTACAGGAGAAATAGACCATCGCGCCCCTTAAAGTGAAGTTTCGAGAACGCGTAAGCAGACAGTGAGCAGGTCACCACCTGGCCCAATGTGGACACGATGGAAACAAAGGCTGTATTCCCGTAGAACTTTGCAAAGGGAATCTTCGTGAACACATCATGATAGTTGCTGAACATCCATTTCTGCGGGAGCAAGCTCATAGGCGTAGCAAATAGCTCATCTTTGGGCTTGAAGGAGCCAAGAACCATCCACACAAACGGAAACAGCATCGCAACGGCGAGTATAACCAGAATGATCACAGTAATGATCTTAAAAATTCTTTTTGATACACTGACTGACATGGTTGTTTGACCCCCTTTCTCAGTAATTCACCCATTTTTTCTGCCCAATGAACTGAATCGCGGTGAAGATCATAATGATTGCAAACATCACGAATGCAGCAGCACTGGCATAACCATAGCGGGAATCAACAAAAGATTTGTTGTATACGAAATAGGCCAGTACGTTGGTCGAACGTCCGGGACCACCCTGTGTCATTGCAATGATGATGTCGAATACCTTAAAGGAGCTGATCATCTGCGTAACCAGGCAGAAGAAAATGGACGGAGACAGCATAGGCAACGTTACATGTGTGAAGGACTGGAATGCATTTGCGCCGTCCAACTTTGCCGCTTCGTACAAATCAGCACTGATCCCCTGAAGACCAGCCAAAAGAATGATCGCGTTATAGCCCATCGAGCGCCAGATGGATACTATTTCAACGGAGGTCAAAGCGTACTGCGAGGAAGAAATCCATTTAGGCGGATTGGCATTGCCCAACAGAGTCAGCAGCTGATTTACAGGGCCCTGCTTGGCCAGAATCAAGGACCAAACCAGGCCGATTGCAACCATTGAGGTAATCTGAGGCAGGAAGTAGATGGTGCGGAAAACCTTGATTCCAGGAATCTTGGTATTCATCAGCAAGGCCATCAAAATACCAAACATGATCGACAACGGAACCGTAACAATGGTGTAAACCATCGTGTTCTGCAATGAAATGAGGAAAGTGGAATCAGAAAAAAGCTTTACGTAATTGCTGATGCCCACAAAATCCATCTGCTTGAAGCCATTCCAGTTGGTCAAGCTAATGAGAAGCGCACGAAAAACGGGATAAACGATAAATACGAGAAAGCCAATCAGATTAGGCAGCAAAAAAGCTACGGCTGTACGCGCCTGAAGCCGCGTATACGCATTGCCGTGTTTCTTGGCTTTTTTCATTCCGACTGTCATAATGCCACGCTCCCTTTTCCCATATTAAAATGAAGTTGTGATAAAAGGGGCTGCCCTGTAATGGACAGCCCCTTGCTTGGCCGTACCTTTCGGATTACTGGGCGTTTACCACTTCCTCCTGAATACGGGTCTTGCAGTTTTCTTCAGTTGTTTCAATGTCCTGCTCACCCAGCAGATACAGAGAAACTTCTTCCTTGATGATGTTCTGTGCAGGGTTGTAGAGGGCATCGCAAGGATTCTGAGAAATGATATCCTGATTCACAACATACTCGATATGCTCAGGAGCCGTCTTGCCTTCGCAGTAAGCAGCAATGGTGCTGTCATCCTGCCAGGCAGGGAAATAGTCCATGCTCAGCAGCGTGCTAGCCGCCTCGGCACCCGTGCAGAATGCGATGAAATCATAAGCTTCCTGAGGATGTGCAGAGCCTTCTGCCACCATCAGCACGCCAGAGGAACCGGGCGTATAAGCGGGTTCGCCTTCCCAATGAGGCAGAGGAGCAATGTCGTAATTCACATAACCATCGCCGTTACGGATGGCAGTGTTCAGCATTTCAATAACCCAGTCACCATTG
This sequence comes from Lachnospiraceae bacterium, assembly GCA_963594395.1. Lineage (GTDB taxonomy): Bacteria > Bacillota > Clostridia > Christensenellales > Aristaeellaceae > CAKUFA01. Next base: position 5,887 of record CAVBFK010000296.1, on the reverse strand, counting down.
TAGAACATGGCATACTTGCCCTGCAGGAAGTTACCGGTGTAGTCAGCACCAGCGTCACCGGACATATCCTCGTACAAGGGCTGATAGCCAGCATCCGTCAGGGACTTGCAGAACTCGGCGGCCTTCATCCAAGCATGAAGCTCATCATCATTCAAAGGATTGGTTGCACCCATGGAGTTAGCAGGAATACGCCACCAAGTAGAAGTGGGCTGGAAGTTCATGGAGCCATAGATCTTGCTGTCGCCTTCGCCGGAAGTGAGCTTAGCAGCCAGCTCATAATACTCTTCCCAGGTCCAGTCGCCGGAAGGATATTCAACACCAGCGGCATCAAAGATATCCTTGTTGTAAATGACAAACCAGGAACTAGTCTTGTAGGGCAAGCCGTAGGTCTTACCATCGATCTTCATGGAATCCGTAATGGACTGAATACCGCTCATATCGTTGCCGCTGGCAGCGATCATGTCATCCAATGCCATCACAGCGCCCTTATTCACATACTCAGCAAGGCCGGGAGCAGTGGAAAGACCGAAAACGTCAACGTCTCCGCCGCCGCCCAGCACCGTCTGCAGCTTCACCGTATAGGAGTCACCTGCAGGTGTGCACGTCATATTAATTTTCACGTTGGGATGCTTTTCTTCATAAATTCTGATCAGCTCTGTGAAGAGCTCCTCTTCATCGGACCATGTCTGAAAATTGATCGTCACCGTTTCATCTTCAGCCAATGCCGTGAAGCACATGCTTCCCACCAACGCGAGACATAGAAATACTGCCAGTAACCGTTTCATTCCCGTTTCCTCCTGAAATTTTCTTAGCAGATCCCACTGCTATCTGTTGAGTTAAAGATATCACTTCATCACTTTCTTGTCAATAGAAAAATGTATTATTTGTCTTTCATTTTACCATTCATAACATCTGTCAAAATGAGAATTTACCTTGTTAAAGTGTTTTCTCTTCGCATGCAGATCCCATTGAAAAGACCACACGATCGTTCTGATCGTGTGGTCTTCTCGGGTGATACAATCATCAGTAGCCCATTTTGCGGATATTCTTCAAGCTGGTCTCCAAGCAATCAAAGGGACTTTCTCCATAGCAGTCATCCTGCTCAACAAGCAGATATTTCGTCTTGCCAAGCTCCTTTAATGTTGCAAGAATTTCCGGGAAGTCCATGTTCCCTTCACCAATGGCAGCAAACCTGGTCTCGCGCCCATGAACCGCCATGTCCTTCAGGTGAACACAGGGAATGCGGTCCTGCAGTTTCTTGATCCATTTGACCACATCGCATCCTGCAGCCTGCAGCCAGTAAGTGTCCAACGTAAATCCCATGAGATCCGCAGGCATCTGCTCCAGCAAAACATCAATGATCCGACGGCCATCATTCAGCTTTGACCATTCAAGATTATGGTTGTGGTACATAAAGTACTTGCCCGCATCACGCATCTTCTTCGCAGGTTCCGCATAATCCTTGGCGAATTGGTCAATCCATTCCGCTGTCTGATACTTGTTTGCCATCATACCAATACCGATATAATCGCATCCAAGCACATTGTGATCGCGGATAACCCCTTCCGTATCTGTCAGCATACGATCCGGGTTCGTGTGCGTCAGGACAATTTTCAAGCCATACGCATCGCAGACTTCACGCTGTACCTCCACAGGAATGTTTCCAACAGCAGACAACTGTACGCACTCGTACCCGATGTCTGCAATACGCTTCATCGACTCACGAAAATCCTTCTCATTCTGGGTATAGTTACGAATTGTATAGGTTTGTGCGCCAATTAGCACAGATCATCCCTCCACTTTATCGTTCAGATGAATACGCGCCTTTTTCCAATCCTTCTGCCTCTGCATAGATCGTAAAAGGTTCTTCCGTATCACGCTCAATCAACACGCTTACGCGTCCGCGGTACAGCGGCATGGTGGTACTGCTGTATGGAATGTGACAGATCAGATCACCATTATCTGTCCCTACAATATGGCATCCTGTACCTGCAACACGGAAATGCACATCACGAGTATCACGGTGCACTAGCTGACCTTCCTCATCCTGAACCTGAACTGTCAGCAGAACTTTTTCGCCCTTTGCCGGCATGGATGCAGATTCAAACACAAGCTTGGATGCCTTTTTCGGTGTGCAAATCGTCTGCGTGCAAACAGCTACGCCATCCTTATAGCCTGTTGCAACCAAGCGTCCTTCCACATAAGGGATAAACCCTCTCAGCATCCCGTTAGCATCACGGCTATTCTCATCCAGAATCAGCACCTTGGGGCCATAGTCAATGACAACCTTATCGCAATTGGTAGCGGCCATCATCGGCAGCACGGTACGACCAATTTGAGGATAATCCCACATTTCCTCGTAGGACGGCACGCTCCAATGCTCCTTGCAGAATTCATCCGGCAATGTATAGTCCAGTATGCCAACGCGCATAACGGGTTCTTTGCTCCAAATTGCCTTCAGAATGTAGTAGCTGAAGCGTTTCGTGTTATTGGTACGGAAGATCGAGCCTGTCCAGCCTTTGCTTGGCCAGCCCATCGATTCACCAAGATAGTCAAACCCCGTCCAAATAAAACCGCCGACAACATATTCGCACTTTTCAGGCACCAACGAGGGCAAACGCTCCACGTAATTCTGCATGTTGTCCCGATGACCCATAAAGTATTGAAAAATTTCCGTGCCGAGGATTGGCTTACCGGGATTTGCAGCATGAATCTCTTCATACCATTGTTCCTGATAATTGCAGGAGATCACATCCACCAGCTTCGCGATTTTGCTGATGCATGCAATGCGCTCGTCCATATCCTCAATTTCGCGCTCATCCACCTCATCGACAAACGCTTGAACATCCTTCACCTGGGAAAGATCAATCTTGGCAGGGCGCTTGAAATGCGGGTTCATTGCATAGGTAACGGGACGTGTTGTATCCAACGTTTTTACCCGTTTCACCAGCATTTCCAGGGTTTCCAGCATAGACGGCAATGCCTGGTTTTCGACCTCATTGCCGACACCCCAAAGTAAAACACAGGCGCGGTTGCGGTCACGCGTTACCATTGCATCTATATCCAGAGACCAATCGGTATCAAAATAACGGCCGTAAAGCCCGCTGTGCCACTTATCAAAGCACTCCTCATACACATAGAAGCCCATTTCGTCGCACAGGTTCAGGAACTCCTCTGCATAGACGTGGTGCGCCGCACGGATTGCATTGCATCCCATTTCTTTGAGCAGTTTCAGCCTTTCACGCCACAGTTCAGGGGTTACAGCTATACCGACAGGGGCAAAATCCTGATGAATGCAAACGCCTCGCAGAATTTCCCGATGTCCGTTCAGATACAGACCATCCGTCTTAAATGCCGCTTCCCGCAAGCCAATACGCATGGTGCAGGAATCAACATGCTTTCCTTCCTCCAGCAGGGATAACGTCAAATTGCATAGCTTAGGATCTTCCGCAGACCACAAAGGAGCATCTGCAATGGAAAGCGTGATATTTTGCTTGCCTGTACCTACCACGGTGCGGCCATCCGGCAATACCAGCCTTGCTTCTACCAAATGATCCGTACCCGTAGCGATCGTCAATTCTGCGTCTTTACCAGTTAGCTTTGTACTGGTAGCCACTTTCCGCCGCTCAATGTGCTGTTTGGGCAAACGGACAAGCTTTACAGGGCGATAGATGCCACATCCGCTATACCAGCGGTCAGCCGGTTCTGCAGTATTATCCACACGTACCAATAGGGTGTTGCTACCTTCATGAACAGCACCGGTGATATCCAGTTCAAAGGAAGTATAGCCAAAATGGTGGCCGCCCACTTCATGACCGTTCACCCATACGGTGCTGTTTTCAAAAATACCGCCAAAGCACAGATAGATCGATTCTTCACCGCTAATGTCTTTCAAATTCAGATCACACTGATACCAGCCTACATCATAGCGCTCAAAGAATCCCTGCGATGCCTCACGAAAAGTATAATCCTTTACCTCTGTAACGGTGCGTCCGATTACCCAGTCGTGGGGAATCGTGACACGTTGATACCCATCCTTCGGCGCTTCTTCCTTTTCTCCCAAGGAAAACAGCCATTCCTTTAGTAACGTTTCCGCTTTCTCCATAAAGTTTCTCCTTTATTCTTCCTCCCATAAGCCTGAACCTACGGAAAGGTTAGTTGCCTCTATGCAAACGAGGACGAACGCCCGCCATCCCGTCAATATTCATTTACTCGCACTTCAATTCACGGTCATTGTAGCACATTCCAATACAGTTGACAAGATGACGTTTTTTGATTGCTCATTTGCATCCCCCGCAGAATTGACAGCGCCGCCCGTTCGTGATACAAAAGAAGCACCGGTATTTTGCCGGCGCCAGAAGCTATGAATATTGAGGAACCACTATGACAGAGCAGGAAAAGCGGCTGCACCGCTGCTGTTTCACGGGGCACCGGCCGGAAAAGCTGCAGGCGGACGAGGGCACCGTGAAGGCGTGGCTCAGCGAGAAAATCGACCAGGCCATCGCAGACGGCTACACGACCTTCATCACCGGCATGGCCATGGGCATCGACATCTGGGCGGGGCAGCTCGTCGTCAAAAAGAAGGCCCAGCACCCCGAGCTTCATCTGATCGCGGCCGTCCCTTGGCCCGGCTTCGCGTCCCGCTGGAAGGAAGACTGGCGCGCCGCCTATGACGCGCTGCTGAAGGACGCCGACCTGGTGCTCAACATCCGCGGCGCCTATGAGGAGCGGGTTTTCAGCATCCGCAATAGCTGGATGATCGACCACAGCAACCGGGTCATCGCCTACTTCAACGGCGAACGGGGCGGCGCGTCGTCCACCCTGGATTACGCTTTTAGCCGGAAGATTCAGGTGGTGACCGGCGGCATGACGCCGGATTTCTCCAGCTACGTCGCTTATGATTTTGAGACCACCGGCCTTTCCGCCGAAAACGACGAGATTATTGAGATCGGCGCCGTCCGCGTGGTGAACGGTCAGGAAGCAGAGACTTTTCAGGAGCTGGTGCGGCCTTCGAGAAAAGAAATTTCTCCGCAGATTGCCGCGCTGACCGGCATTTCTCAGGCAGATGTCCTGTCTGCCCGCAAGATTGACGACGTGGTGCAGGATTTTGCCCGTTTCGCCGGGAAAGATCCCCTGGTCGGGTTCAATAGCGTCGCCTTTGATAGCCGTTTTTTGGAAGCTACGGGGATGAAAATGCGAAATCATCAGTTTGATGTCATGCTTTATGCCATGCAATTTCAGCAGATGCTGGGGTTCAAGCGTGCAAGGGTTAGCCTGCGGGTGCTAAGTGAGAGATTGGAGATTGTGAATCCGCGGGCTCATCGCGCCTTGGCAGACGCTATGACGACAGCGCGCTGCTTCGAGCGGCTGAAGCAGCTGGAAGAGCATTAACTCTCATGTCCTGCCGCACGCGCAACCTGCAAAAAATGTCTTCAACTCCATCGCGCAAATGGGTCAAGGGTCGAAGACCATTGCAGGGTCTAGGGGCAGCGCCCCTAGTAGGGCATGGGGCAACGCCCCATCTTCCGCGCTGAACAGCGAAGCGTTTTCAGCGCACGCCGCAATAGAAGACTGTTCTCTCTTCGAAATGATTGGATTCTACTCCAGAGGGTTCTGTAAAACAAGCAAGTTTTTATCCTTGTTCCAGGGGCTTTGCGGTAACGGGTCGAAGACTCCGCCCTCTGGACTCCTTCGCATGCACATTTTCAAACTAGGTTTGTCATGTTACTTCCAGGGGCTTTGCGGTCGCCCCTGGACCCTTCGCATGCACTGCCAATAATAGTGATGAGTATTGAAACTTGAAAGTTTCGGAAGAATGTCCCCTCAAGAATGGGGACTGCGAAGGGGTCAAGGGGTAAGTGAGCGGACTCGCGCCAGTGGCGCGAAT
>CAVBFK010000295.1:0-2405 GCA_963594395.1 Lachnospiraceae bacterium | reverse complement strand
ATGTTGTGACCGATGCCCTGTCCAATGGCGACAAGGTGCAGGTTGTTGGCTTCGGCTCCTTCGAAGTGAAGGATCGTCCTGCCCGCACTGCCCGCAACCCCCGCACCGGCGAGGAAATCAAGATTGAAGCTTCCAAGGCTCCTGTCTTCAAGGCCGGCAAGGCTCTGAAGGACACTGTGAACAAGTAATTTTCACGTTTTGTTCGCAACGGCTCGCAGGTCTTATTTGCCTGCGAGCTGTTTTTGTAAAGGAGAAGAACCATGCGACTGGATAAATACCTGAAGGTCTCCCGCATTATCAAGCGCCGCACCATAGCCAACGATGCCTGCAGCGGCGGCCGGGTCTCCCTGAACGGCAAGGTTGCCAAACCCGGCGCCGAAGTCAAGGTTGGCGATGTAATGACCATTCGCTTCGGTGACCGCTACGGCAAGTACGAAATCCTCAGCATTGCTGAAACCGTACGCAAGGAAGGCGCTGCGGAAATGTACCGCATTCTTTCCGAAGACGAAGGCATGGCTGAGGAGCGGGGCTAATTTCGGAGCTGATTTTCGGGAGGGAAGAAACCGCTTTGAAAAGCGTTTTCTCCCCTCCCGAACCCACCTCTTTTCCCTAAACTTTCATTGGAAAAAGATAAGGAAATATAGCAAAATTCCTTGTTATGCGTATATGAAGTCGAGGAGGGGCTCGTTATGTGGTGTGCGATTATTCTGGCCGGTGGTTCTGGTCAGCGCATGGGTGCCGGATGCAACAAAGTGTTGCTTCCTTTGGCCGGTGAACCGGTCATTTGCCGCTCTGTCCGTGCGTTTCTTCCGCTGATGGATCACATGGTGGTGGTCACCCGTGCAGAGGATCGCGACGCCATAGTCAGCGCGCTATCTGCAAGCGGTATCGATTCTTCTGCCTTGGCCTTTGCTGAAGGCGGCGCAGACAGGCAAGCCTCCGCATGGAACGGATTCCAAGCCCTGCCGAAAGACTGTGATCGGGTACTGGTGCATGACGGTGCCCGCTGCCTGATCGATGAAGATACCATTCGCCGGGTGATGGCCTCTGTAGACGCCTGCGGAACGGGTGTTGCCGCCATTCCTGTCACGGACACGATCAAGGTGGCCGATGACGAAGGCAACGTGTCTTCTACCCCTAATCGTGCTACGCTGAGGGCGGTGCAAACGCCTCAAGGCTTCCTGACCGATTTACTGATGAAAGCGCATCAGCAGGCCTTGCAGAGCGGTTACCGCGGTACGGATGATGCTTCCTTGCTGGAGCATATGGGACATCCCGTCAAGCTGGTCGAAGGAAACAAGCGCAACATCAAGCTTACAACACCGGAGGATATGCATATGGCTGAATCTTTCTTTGCCGCACCCCTGCCTGATTTCCGTGTAGGACACGGCTTTGACGTTCATCGTCTGGTAGAAGACCGCGAGCTGATCCTCTGCGGTGTTCCTGTACCGCACACGTTGGGTTTGCTGGGTCACAGTGATGCAGACGTTGCTCTGCATGCCCTGATGGATGCCATGCTGGGTGCACTGTCTTTGGGTGATATCGGCCAGCACTTCCCGGACAGTGATCCCCAATACAAGGGCATTTCCTCCATGGAGCTACTGCGTCACGTGGTGGATTTGCTGAACAGTCACGGGGCGCAGGTTACGAATACCGACATCACCATAGCGGCGCAAAAGCCGAAGCTTGCCTCCTATGTTCCGCAGATGAAGCGCAACGTGGCCGAAGCGCTCCATTTACCGGAGGATCGCGTCAGCGTAAAGGCGACGACCACAGAGCACCTGGGCTTTGAGGGACGGGAAGAAGGCATCAGTGCCACTGCGGTGTGCATGGTGCTGGTCAATCACTGATCATCTGTACAAAATTCCGAATTATTGATGAATTTTCTTTGAGAAAGTGCGATTTTTCTCATTCTAGCCCTTGACCTTTCAAAAAAGAAATGATATGCTTAATTGCAATAACGTCTATTGTCTGTTGTTGCGCGCCGTTTCCTGATAAGCGAGGTTTTCGTGCTATCGGAAAAGGCGTGTTTTCATGATGTGAGGAAGTCATCTCGCATCCATACAAAATTTCTTACGTGTTCCAACGGATCGCGCAATCCACTAGGAGGAATCAGCATGAATTACGATGTCATCATTATCGGTGCAGGCCCGGGTGGTATTTTCTCTGCCTATGAGCTGGCCACGCGTATGCCCTCGCTCAAAATCGCTGTATTTGAAACGGGTCATGCCCTCAACCGCCGTCACTGCCCTATTGACGGCGTGAAGGTGAAATCCTGCGTGAACTGCAAGAGCTGCTCCATTATGAGCGGTTTTGGCGGCGCAGGTGCCTTCTCTGACGGCAAGTACAACATCACCAACGATTTTGGCGGCACGCTGTATGAGTACATCGGCAAGAAGCGCGCC
>CAVBFK010000294.1:0-5307 GCA_963594395.1 Lachnospiraceae bacterium | reverse complement strand
CCCACAACCCTGCTGGCTCAGGTGGACTCCTCCGTGGGCGGCAAGGTGGCTGTAGATCTTCCTCAAGGGAAGAACCTGGTGGGCGCCTTCTGGCAGCCTTCTTTGGTGCTGGCCGATCCGGATACCCTCTGTACCCTGACGCCGGAATATTGGCGAGACGGCCTGGGGGAGGTCGTCAAGTACGGTTGCATCGGCGATGAGCCTCTGTTCCGCTTGCTGGAGAAAGACGCACCCCTGGGGCGCGATGGCCTGATGCAGGATATTGATGAAATTTTGCGGCACTGCATGTGCTACAAGGCCAACGTGGTGGAGCAGGATGAGCACGACACGGGATTGCGCATGACGCTGAATTTCGGGCATACCATGGCGCATGCCGTAGAGACGGTGCAGCATTATGATGGTTATCGCCATGGCGAGGCAGTCGCCATTGGTATGGCGGTGATCACGCAACTGTCAGAACGTCTCGGAATGACCGAAGCAGGAACTGCAGCGCGCCTTCTGGCACTGGAAAAGGCACTGGAGCTTCCGACGGAGCTTCCTGATGTTCCTATGGAAGACCTCCTCCACGCCATGACCCAGGATAAGAAAAATGCAGGGGATACCCTGACGGTTATCCTCCTGAAGCGCATCGGTGCGTGCTATCTGCACAAGACGACCACCGCATTTTTTGCAGAATAATCGACCAATGAAAGAGATGCTTCCTCCAACGAAGTTGCTGAAGGGAGCATCTCTTTTTGTATACAGAAATTTAATGTCTGCCGGATGTTGCACGCAGAACGGTGTCTTTTCGGTCGTGGGTAATCACATAATCGTACCAGAAACCCTTGTCGCCGTTGGGGCGCATCTCAGCATGACTGCGGAATACATAGTTGCGGGTGTTGCGCAGGATGCGCATATCCACCAGTGTGGCCAAGGCAATGGCGTACAGCGTATCATCGGAGGGATTATCCAGCCCGTGCTTGCGGAAGGTATAGTGCTTTTCACTGCCGGTAATGGTGCGGATGCGGACGCCTTCCGGCCGAAGAATCACGCTTTCCAGATATTCATTGTCATACCGGCGAAACATGGGATACAGATGACTGTACAGATTGGTGGTGCGTACCCGCTGCACCAATTTCTTCTGCTGTCTGCTTTCTGCCGTGAGCCGCAGGAGCAGAAGCGCAGCCACAATCAGAACCAGAATCACCAATCCAACCAGGACCGCTGTCATCGCATTCCCTCCTCGCATAACGAATATGATACCAAGACGGGGGAGGAATGTCAACACAAGGAGAAGAAGCTGTGAAGAGAGCTATGCGAAAAGGAAGACTTGAATGCAGAAGCAGAAAAGGATATAATCTAGGTGCGAGTGAAGTGCGTAATTTGTTTGGGGCAAAGGGTGAAGATGATGATTGATTTTGAAAAGGCTATCAGTATTTTGCAAAGGAAAGCAGGAAGAAACCGAACGTGCGTAGAAAATATTCCCTGACGATAGATCGAAACATGGTATTCTTGGATAAGTTTTCTGTTGACCATTCAAAAGGTTTGTGGAGGGTGTTTCTTGTGAAGAAATGTGGAGGCCTGGTTCTTGCTTTGATTATGATGGTGGTTCTTTTGCTGGGTGTGGCTTCGGCAGAAGAAACGCTTCAGGCAGGGGATGTTGTCTATCTTGGTGCTTATGAGCAGGATAACAAGACGGACAATGGCGATGAGCCCATTGCCTGGCTGGTGCTGACGGTGGAGGATGACCGTGCCTTGCTGGTGAGCCAGTATGCATTGGATTGTCAGATTTTCAACGCTGAGAAGACCTACGTCTCTTGGGCAGACAGCAGTCTGCGCGCGTGGCTCAATGATGCTTTCTTGACCAGTGCCTTCACCGAGGATGAACAGACGGCCATTCTGACGTCTTCCGTGTCCAACGCCGCAACGGAAGGCAATCCTGAGTGGGCAAACGGTAACGGTACCACCACGAAAGACAAGCTCTTTCTGCTGAGCTACAACGAGGCGGTAACGTATCTTGCTGAGAAGAATGACCGCAAGACCTCCGGCAGCGAGTATGCCCGTTCCAACGGTGCAAAGTTCCTGGGCATTACGTCCATCGGCATCGGCGAAACGGACTGGTGGCTGCGTTCTCCCGGCAAAGAGGCAGGGCAGGCTTGCTTTGTAGATGTTCATGGCGCTTTTAGCAGCAAGGGCATGACGGACAAGGTAGGCATTCGCCCTGCACTGTGGTTGGATACGACGGTGGATCGCTCCTACTTCCCTTATGAACAGTATTGCACGGCAGTGCAGGCCGAGACGGAAGAACGCTACGGTGACGCCGCAACGATTTATGAGGCTCTGGGCTCCTATAACGGATGCGAAACCAAGACGAAGAGCAGCACCTATCTGCAGGCGGTCGCATCGATGAATGATGGCGATTCTGCCACGGCTTTGCGTCTTTTTGAAAGCCTAGGCGATTATGAAAATAGCTACGTAAACGGTCGCGCCTGCCGGTACGCCTTGGCTGTTGCGGCACAGGAAAGCGGCGATTATGAAACAGCTGTGACCCTGTTTGAAAAAGCAGGACAATACAAGGACAGCATGACGCGGCTGAAGAAATGCTTCGAAAAGCTGGGTACGTCCGTGTACTACTTCAGCGCGGATGCCGTGGAAACGGGCGTAGATACAGGTTATTCACAGACGAACACCATCACGGGCAGTGATAAGCATTTTGGCTGGCAGCTGGGCCGCTTCTTCATGAGCGGCTTTACCCGTGTCACCAATCAGACAACGGATATGCCTGTGTTTATCAAGACGCTGGGTGATTCCGTGACCCTTTGGTTTGACCTGGAGCAGGACATTGATGCATTGAACGGCAACACCAAGCTGGTTATTGGTGAGGATACCAACGGTTATGACCAGTCCTTCGGCGTTTCCAAAACCAACTTTGGCAGAGGCACCTTGATTGTCCGCCATACCGACTACCAGAACAATCAAGGTGAACCGCAGATTTATACAGACTATCTTCTGGCGAAGGGTACCTCCGGCGCAGATACCAAGATTGTGCTCCACGAGGAAGGCGACTACGAAATTGCCCTGGATTACGAAGTGCAGGACAACGAGTGGAAGCATGTTACCAGCAAGTACGGCAATTATCGTATTGTGCTGAAGTTCTCCGTGCGAAACGGTAACTGCATGGTCTACCCCTTCGATGTGCTGACCGGCGCAGAACTGCAGAACACTTCCATTACGGAGAATGGCTTCTACCTTGACCTGGCACGTTCCCGCTATCTGGATATCGATGTCAAGCGTTCGGTTATTGTGGAAGGCCCGACTGGCATGATTGAGGATGAACGTTTCAACCGTCCTGCCAAGGATGGCGACCAGTATACGGCAGAAGGCATCTACACCATTTCCGTCAGCAACCGCTATACGGGCGAATCCACCACAAAGACCATTTTCGTAGGATCGGATGAGCTGCTGCAGCAGTACATCGCCAACGGCTTCTCCGCAGATCGGTTGAAGTAAGGAGGGAAGAAGATGAAACGGTTCTTGTCGCTGCTGCTGGCAGTGTCGCTGCTGGTGGTGTTTGGAGGACGTGACACGTCACTTGCAGAGGATGTGCCGACATTCACGGGAATGAATGACGATTCTCTGACAGAGTACGTCGAAGACACACTGTACTCCACCCTGGTTTCTACGCTGAATAGTGATGACTACTTTGTGGAGAATGTGCAGGCAGTGTACGTTTCACAGGAGTACATTGACGAGCTGGCATATAACTCACAGGCGAATGTGTTCTTCGGTTATACGCTTGAAGAGCTGAATCAGCAATTTGACGGTGCAAAGTATATCTTTACCCTGGGGGATAATAACGAGACAACCGTTGAGCCTTGGGAAGATTACAGCGATGATATCTACGAAAAGGTGCTTCGTAATGTTGCTATCGGAACAGGCGTAATCCTTGTATGCGTAACAATATCATACGCAACGTCTGTAGCGGCACCTGCTGTAAGTTTAATTTTTGCCTGTGCTGCCAAAACTGCAGAAGAGTATGCACTTGCTGGTGCGAGAATGGGTTTCATTTCTGCTGGAATTTTGCATTATGTTCAAACTGGCAATCTTGAAGATTCATTAAAAGAAGGCCTTTACGCAGGAAGCGAGGCTTTCAAATGGGGAGCGATTTCAGGTGCTATCACTGGTACGGCTAAGGAGACAAGTGTTCTTAAAGGAGCTACCCGCAACGGCTTGTCTATGAATCAAGCGGCAAAAATTCAACAAGAGTCCGGACTTGGACTTGACTTCATCAAGAATTTTCACTCTGAAGAGGAATATGAGACATATAAGTCTATTGGATTAACTGTAGATAAGATTGATGGAGAGAATGCTCTTATACGAGAAATTGATTTGACAAGCAAAATAACTGATAAGCACGGAAAAACGATGACAAATGAAGAGCGGATTAAGGCTAATTTGTCTCCTGTTGATGCGAGTGGAAACCCTTATCAATTGCATCATATAGGGCAACAACAAAATTCGCCACTAGCAATTTTGACTGACGAAGAACATCACTTACCAGAAATACACTTTCGTAAAGTTTCAGAAGTTGACCATGGAAGTATATGGAATAGCCGAAAAAGTAAATTTTGGCGTTCTTACTTGGAGAAATTTGGAGGTCAGTGACGAATGGACATTATGACAGTACTTGAAAAGCAAGAACTGTTTGAGAGTGGTAAACCAGCAACAACAGAAGAAATTCTGGAGGCTGAAGAGGCACTGACGGTGACGTTTGCAGAGGAATATCGTTGCTACTTGCAGAAGTATGGATGTGCTTCTTTTAAAGGTCATATTTTGACCGGCATTAGTCCATTCCCAGGCATTGACGTTGTAACTGTGACCGAAGAAATGCGGAGAATGCAACCGCATGTCCCGCACGAGTACTATGTCATAGAAGAAACGCAAATGGACGGGATTGTTATCTGGCAAAGTAGTGATGGAGCGATTTATGTAAGTAATCCTGCATCGCAGCCTCGAAAAATAGCATCGAGTCTAGCCGAATACATTGAGCAATAATCAAAAGGGAGCTCCACTGTTCCGTGGAACTCCCTTTTGAAAATCCGTTTTACATCCTTTCCGGTGCTTCCATGCCGATCAAGTACAGTCCGGTCTTGATCACATTGCGCACGGCGCGGGTCAGGGCCACACGGGCGGCCATAGCGGCGGGGTCGCCGTCCAGGATGCGGTGCTCGTAGTAGAACTTGTTGTAGCTCTGGGCGATGTCCGTCACCGCACGGGTGATCATGGAAGGCTCGTACTTCTCGGCGGCTTCACGGATAACATCGGGGA
>CAVBFK010000293.1:0-4536 GCA_963594395.1 Lachnospiraceae bacterium | reverse complement strand
CCTCCGAGCAATACTGTCAACTAAAGCAAGACACCAGAAGCCTATCCCAGGAGCGGCAGGACTACTACACCACCTGGGTGCATCAGATTAAGACGCCCCTTGCCGCCATGAACATGCTCCTTCAGGAAGACACCACCGAGCAGGGGAAAAATCTGCGCATGCAGCTTTTCCGCACCGAGGAATACGTGGAGATGATCCTGCAAAACGCACGGCTGGAGGAATCCGGCACTGACTACGTGTTTGCTTCCTACGACCTGGATGAACTGGTGCGGAAGTCCGTGCGGAAGTATGCACCGGTGTTCATCCGACAGAAGATCGCTCTTCGCTATGAAGGAAAGCACTGCACCGTGCTGACGGATGAGAAATGGTTCTGCTTTGTGCTGGAGCAGATTCTCTCCAACGCCCTGAAATACACGTCCAGCGGCAGTGTCACCATTGCCATGGATGTTCCGCAGGTGCTGACCGTCACCGACACGGGCATCGGCATTACGAAAGAAGACATTCCGCGAGTCTTTGAAAAAGGCTATACCGGCTACAATGGTCATGCGGATCATAAATCCACAGGCATTGGGCTATACCTGTGCAAAAAGACCATGGATCGCCTGCACCATCACATTTCCCTCACTTCTCAGATAGGGCAGGGCACCACCGTCACGCTGGATTTACGGCGGGAAGATCGCCTCATCGAATAGCCATCTTACAAAAATGTCACGCAGAACGTCCCTTCTGTCACTCCTTGCAATGGAGAAAGGCAGAAGGGATTTGCTACAATAGCCTTGCAACAAAAACTTGCAAGAGGTGATTCAATCATGTCCATGTTGGAAGTCAATTGCCTGGAAAAGGTCTACAAGACGCGTCTGGGTGATCAGCAGGTTCAGGCACTCCGCGGCATTACCTTTTCCGTGGAGGAAGGCGAATATGTCGCCATTATGGGTGAATCCGGCAGCGGCAAAACCACACTGCTCAACATTCTCGCCGCACTGGATCGTCCCACCGGCGGTAGTGTGCTGTTGGACGGCATCCAAACCTCCCAGCTAAAGGAGAAGGAGCTTTCCCGTTTCCGCCGGGATCATCTCGGATTCGTCTTTCAGGATTTCAACCTGCTGGACAACTTTTCCCTACGGGATAATATCTATCTACCCATGGTGCTGTCCGGGAAGAAACCTGCGGACATAAAAGCACAGGCAGAGCCCATTGCTAAGAAGCTTGGCATCGAAGCTCTGCTGGACAAGTATCCCTACGAAGTTTCCGGCGGTCAAAAGCAGCGGGCGGCGGTGGCTCGCGCGCTGGTGATGCACCCCAAGCTGATTCTGGCGGATGAGCCCACCGGCGCTCTGGACTCCAAGGCCGCAGACGGCTTGCTTCAGGTGTTCCGCGACATTCATGAAAGCGGTCAAACCATTCTGATGGTCACCCACTCTGCCAAGGCGGCGTCCCATGCAGGACGTGTGCTGTTCATCAAGGATGGTCAGGTGTTTCATCAGCTATACCGCGGGAACTGCACCAATGAAGAAATGATGCAGAAAATTGTGAGCACCCTGACCCTGCTTACCACAGGCGGTGATGGCCATGCGTAAGGGTTTCTACTGCCGCCTGGCGCTGAACAACATCAAAAATAATCGGCGGATTTACATTCCCTACATGCTCAGTGTCGTTGCCTCGGTGGCCATGTTCTACATCATCCGCTCCCTGTCCCTGAATCCCGGATTTGAAGCAATGCAGGGACACCGCACCATGAATATCATTCTGGGCTTTGCCAATTACGTGGTGCTCTTCTTTCTGCTGATTTTTCTGATGTATACCAGCAGTTTCCTCATGAAGCAACGAAAGCCGGAGTTCGGGCTTGATCATGTGCTGGGCATGGAGAAAAAGCACATTATCATCACCCTGCTTTGGGAGAGCCTGTACGTCCTGCTTGCCGGGCTTTTGTTAGGCCTTCTGGTGGGCATCTTGCTGGACAAGCTGGCCTATGCCTTACTCGTTCGTCTCATCGGCTATGATGTTCCCCTGGGATTCTTCATTTCTCCCCGCGCCATCGGGAGCACAGTTTTCTTCTTCGCCCTTATCATGTTCATCAGTTTTCTGTTCGGTGCTGTGCAGATCCACTCTGCATCTCCCGTGGAGCTGTTGCGTGCCTCTCATGTGGGCGAAAAGGAGCCCAAAGCCAAATGGCTGTTGGCTCTGTTGGGAATTGTTTGTGTGGGCGCAGGCTATACCATTTCGCTGACAAATACCGATGTGCTCTATTCCATGGGTTATTTCTTCCTCGCTGTTCTGCTGGTTATTATCGGCACGTATCTGCTGTTCACTGCCGGCAGTATTGCCCTGCTGAAACTACTGAAGAAAAATGAGCGGTTCTACTACAAAACCCGTCACTTCATCAGTGTTTCCGGCATGATGTACCGCATGAAGCAAAATGCTGTGGGTCTGGCGCACATCTGCATTCTGTCGACCATGGTGCTGGTCACGTTGTCCTCCACCTCTGCCTTGATGTTCAGCTTAAAGGACATCCTGTATACCCGATATCCCATGCAAATCATGTTTTATGATTATCTGGCAGACGAAAACGACGATCAGTCGCTGATTGAGCAGATTCACACCACCGTGCAGGATGCCGGTTGCAAGATCACCGATGAAATCTATGCCAAGGGCTATGAGCTTTACGTGGAGCATCAGGAAAATCAGTTTATCACGGCCTATGAATCTGGAAACCTCGCTTTTGTCGGCGGATATTCTCTGACTGTTCTTCCCCTTTCTGATTATAATCAGAGCATGGGCACCGGCTATATGCTGGACGACGGCGAAGTTCTTCTTTATTCTTCCGAAGCCTTGGACACGGTCGAGCTTCTGGGAACCACTTACCTTGTCAAGGAGATTGTGTCCCAGGCGCCCATCAATGGGCAAACCTCCGCTTATATGGGCGACAGCTACTATATGGTTGTTACCGAAGGGGACATGGATCGTCTAAACGCATCGCTTTCTAAATATTGCGTGCGCACAAGCTATTATGGCATCAACATTAACGGGGACGTTCAAGCGCAGTCTGCCATTGCCCAAGCCATTCAATCCCTTGTGGACAACCAGCCCATTACCGTGGAGTGCCGTGAAACCCAGAAAGACGACATCTACGGCCTATACGGCGGAATTTTCTTCGTCGGTATTTTCCTCGGTTTGCTGTTCCTGATGGCTACGGTGCTGATTATCTATTACAAGCAGCTGTCCGAAGGGTATGCCGACCAGAAGCGTTTCATGATCCTCCAGCAGGTTGGCATGACCCATGCAGAAGTTTCGTCTGCCATTCGCTCGCAGGTGCTCACGGTTTTCTTCCTTCCCCTGATTGTCGCCTGCATCCACGCCTGCTTCGCCTCCCCCATTGTGAACAATCTGCTGTACCTGATGAACATGCAGAACCCGTCGTTGTTCGCCGCATGCCTGGCCGGATGTTTTCTGGTGTTTGCAGTCATCTATGCGCTGGTCTACTTTGCCACCGCCCATGTGTACAATCAGATTGTGCAGGCGAAATAACCGATTCTTTCCCAATAAAAAATCCTGGCAGGACGCATCCTGTCAGGATTCTTCTTTAGGAGGGAATTAGGCGTTGAAATTCAGATACTCTTCAGCAGGCGGCGGAACAATCTCCGTGCGTGCCTCCTGGAGCATCAGCATTTTCTCGCCCTGTGCATCAACAACCTTGCACTGTGCCGTCAGGCGGAAATAGCTCTTCGTGCTGGGCTTCTGGATGCCCTGGGTAATCCAGCCGATGGAACGAATATCGTTGGCGCAGCACGTCATGGCCATACGGCCGAACATGTAGTAGCCCCGGGGCAAAGAGCGGTCTGCAAAGGCCTGACCCACAAGGCGAATCGTCTTGCGGTCATAGCGTTCGGGATGGTCCAAGGAATCAAGGTAGAACGTCGGGAAGTTCTCGTCCGAGATTTCAATGACCGCCGCCTTCATGTCGTAGGGGAGATCTTCATCTGCCACGCCGTCTTCGCTGGTGCCGTCCGTATTTTCAAACAAGACGTTTGCCCGGGGATTGACCGCCTTGATCTGACGGCGCCACGGGCTCTTGTTGGTGCCGGGCTGGCAGCGGTTGAACAGAATCAGATCGGCCACCTTCATGGGGTCGGTCAGCATCTGACGCATGTTGGTAAAGTAGTTATCGAAGGTGTTGGCGTCTACCGTTGTGATGATCTGCACCACTTCCCACTTGCGAGGCAGCATGCAGGAGCCAAGGCGATCAATCGTCCACACGTTGTTGTATTCAACAAAGACGCGCTCCGGCTTGTACTGCTTGTCAAGCTCCTCCAGGCGGGCAGTGTTCATCTCGTCTGCTTCATCCAGCACAACGACAGTGGCGTTCTTGGCATCTTCATACTCTTCGATGCCTTCCTCGCAGCAGACGACCAGCGTCTTCTGGCCGCGGGAGAAGCTTTCATCCGTCAGCATGTTGTTGATCAGCTGAGTTTTGCCGCTTTCCAGAAAACCTGTGATCAGGTAGACTGGCGTAAATTCCTGTTCGCTCATGCCTTGAAC
>CAVBFK010000292.1:0-4251 GCA_963594395.1 Lachnospiraceae bacterium | reverse complement strand
TTTTCTGGGTGGGTGCGGGAGGGGGCTTTTCTCAGAAAAGCCGCCCTCCCGCAAAAGGAGGTCTGTACGTTGTTAGATGATGCAGTGCGGTATTTTGTGCAGGATACCCACATCATGTCCTGCCTGACCGTGGCGTGCGGTACGGCGGACACCTCCTATACGGCGTCTGCAGGCGCCATTCATGAGAATGGAACGGGTGCCATTACCGACCGCACGCTGTTTGATCTGGCTAGCCTGACCAAGCTGTTCACAGGGCTTACCGTTATGCGGCTGTGGGAGCAGGGCAAACTTTGCCTGAATGCTCCTGTCACGGCCTATGCACCGCAGTTTGTGCATTTGGCAGATACCACGGTGGATCAGGTGCTGGGCTTCGAAGTGGCTCTCACGACGCCTGAACGCATCGATGCCCAGCAGGATCGGGCATCAGGCCTTCAGCAGCTTTTTCATGTCATGCCGCAACCCCAGGGAACAGGACGATACTATTCGGATATGCATGCCATGGTGCTGGGGCACGTCATTGAGGGCGTCTGCAAAAAACCACTGATGGACTGCATCCGACAGGAGATCCTTGCACCGCTGGGCATGGAAAATACCTTCGCCCAAGCACCAGAAGAACGCTTGCAGGACTGCGTTTGCTACAATCGGGAGCATCGCATGGAGCGCGGAACGTATATCCTGCGGGTTGATGTCCGGCCCGGTACACCCCATGACCCCAAGGCACATCTTCTTGGATGTGACGGAAACCTGTGCGGCCATGCGGGACTGTTCTCTACCCGAGGGGATATGATCCGCCTTGCCCAGGGCATCTTGCAAGGGAAGCTCCTTGCACGGGATACGCTGCGAATGATGGCCAGAAATCGCCTGGGACATCAGCTCCCGGACGGTCGGTATACCCAATACCTGGGGAGCCAGTGCTATGTAAAGCATCCCCAGCAGTACTTTTCGGAAATTCCCGTTTATATGAGCGACGAGGCTATCGGCTTGTCCGGTTTTACCGGCAATCATCTGGCCATTGACCCGGTAACCGGTGTCTTTTCATTGATGCTTGGCAATCGGGTCATGAACCGCCTGACCGTGCTCATTCCGGAGGAAGGCAAACAGTTGACGGATTACGGCTTGGCGCCTAACGGTTCCGGTAAGTTCTTCCTGCCGGATGGTACGTGGGTGTATTCCTCTGTGGACTATGTGCACCAAAAGGATGAGCATCTGCACCAGGCTATCGCAGAAACACTGGGCGTTCCCGTCTGGGAGAAATGATGAGCGGCGCGGAATGAGTAGCCATTTTCTGATGAAAGTTTCGGGAAAAAGAGAGGGTGCGGGAGGGGAGAAAACGCTTTTCAAAGCGGTTTCGCTCCTCCCGCAAAGCTGTTGTGCCAAAATCCTTTGCATTTTAGGCGTTTGCATGGTATCATGGAGGATGCGAGGTGATAAATCATGCGGCGCAAAGGGTATGCGTGTCTGGCATTTTTGATGGCGATTCTGCTCTTCCTTCCTGCGGTTCATGCGGAAGAGGAAGAAGAGGACGTCAGCATTGAAACCATTATTGAAGAAGTTATGCTGGACGACGATAATAATGCCATCCCTATGGATGAATACATGGCTTCTGAGGAGGCTTCCACAGAGGAAACTTCGGAAGATAGCACGGAGGAAACCACCGTTGACCAAACAGCCCGGAATGACTTCATTGACCGAATCATTAACCTGGGCTATGAGCTGTACGTGAAGGCTGACGGCAAGAGTCAGCGCGCTCACTACGCCAGCGATATCTACGTTTGCAAGAACTTCACAGTGTACCTGTTCCGCCAGAACCGTGATGATTTCCGCATCGCGGAATATCCGGATGTCACGCTGGTGATCCCCAATAACCTGTCCAAGGCGGAGTGCAAGCCCTATTCCTACGGCCTGGCATGGGAGGACATTCCCGCCAGCGAGGGTAACCCCTTCTATGAGGCGGCAAGCTTCCGCTATGATACGTCCCTGACCTATGATGAAAACTTCCAGCTGGCCTGCGATTTCATGCGCCAGGCACAGCGGGGCGACTATTTCCAGATGTCCGCAAAGTATGAGTACGGCACGGGTGCCCATAGTGCCATTATGCTGGGCTATGACGAGGAAAATGACGAAATCCACTGGATGGACTCCAACATGCGCGGCGGCAAGAAAAACGGCATTCGCTACGGCCTCGTTCAGTATGATGCGGTCAAGAGCGTGGAGTGGTGGGCAGAAGCCTTCTGCAAAAAGACTCGCGGCGCCACCCTCTACCGACTGCGGGACGATATTATCTACGCAGAATAATCGAGAAAGGTAACGTAACATGGATATTAACTGGTACCCGGGACATATGGCGCGTGCCAAGCGCTTGCTGGCACAGCAGCTGGGACGCGTGGATGTGGTGATTGAGCTGTGTGACGCTCGTCTGCCTCATTCCAGCCGGAATCCCGATTTGGATAAGATGATTCAGGGCAAAAAGCGCGTGCTTCTGCTCAATAAGTCTGACTTGGCAGACCCCGCGGCAACAAAGACGTGGATTAACTATTTCAAGCAGCAGGGGATTGATGCCTACGCTTACCGTTCCTTGGGCGGCAAGAGCAAGGACGGCCTGGCCGTAATCGAAAAGGCCGCCCGGGAAACCGTGGAGCGGGCAGAGCAGAAAGGTATTCATAAAACAGTACGCGCCATGGTGGTGGGCGTGCCCAACGTGGGCAAGAGCACCTTTACGAATAAACTCCATGGCGGTAACATCGCCAAAACGGGTGACCGCCCCGGCGTAACCCGCGCTAATCAGTGGGTGAAGATTACCCCTTACCTGGAATTGATGGATACCCCTGGCCTACTGTGGCCTCGGTTGGATGACCAGATTGCCGCCCGCCGCCTGTGCTACATCGGCACCGTGAAGGACGACGTGGTGGATCTGCCCATGCTGACCATCCATCTCCTGCAGGATATGCTTGCAGTGAAACCCCAGGCCGTGGCGGAACGGTTTAAGCTGAAAGAAACGGATCTGGAAGGGGAAGCCCTGCTGGAAGCCGTTTGCCGCGGCCGCGGTTTTCTGATGAAGGGCGGCGTGTGCGACTATGATCGCTGCTGTGCAGTGGTGCTGGATGAATTCCGCGCCGGCAAACTGGGACCGCTGACCCTGGAAATGCCAGCACCGAAGCCCCGCCGGCTGACCATTCCGGGAGCAGGAGAAGAAGTCCATGCCGAAGATTGATCGTGAAGCCAGATTTCAGGCACTGAGAGAAACGGACATGCCCTTTCTGTCCCAAGGGCTGGTGGTTGCCGGCATGGATGAAGTAGGCCGCGGTCCGCTGGTGGGAGATGTGGTGGTTGCCTGCGTCGTGATGCCGAAGGAGTCCCATATCCTCTGGGTGGACGACAGCAAAAAGCTTAGCGAGAGCAGGCGCGAAAAGGTCTACGAGGAAATCATGAAGGAAGCCCTGTACGTAGGCATTGGCCGCTCCACCCCGGAAGAGATTGATGCCATCAACATTCTGCAGGCCACCAAAAAGGCTATGCGGGAGGCGGCGGCGCAGGTTCCGGCTGATGTTTTCCTGGTGGATGCAGTGGCCAATCTGGGACTGAAAGGCATGGAAGTGCCGATTATCCACGGCGACGCTACCTCTTATGCCATTGCCGCGGCAAGCATCGTGGCCAAGGTTACCCGCGACCGGGAAATGGCTGTGCTGGATGAGAAGTACCCCGGCTATGGTTTTGCACGGAATAAGGGCTACGGAACCGCAGAGCATGTAGCGGCCTTGAAGGAGCTTGGCCCGTGCCCTGCCCATCGCCGGAGCTTCCTGAAAAACATTCTATGAAGCAGGAATCGTATACCGGCGGCCTGCAAGGCGAGCAGGCGGCAGAGGAATATCTGACGGCCAAGGGCATGACGTGCCTTGCCAGAAGATTCCGCGGGGGAGACGGCGAGGTGGATCTCATCATGGAGGATGGTGAGACCATCGTGTTTGTGGAGGTTAAGGCACGGCCCAAAGGAAAAGAAGGGGACGGTTTTACGGCGGTGACGCCGGCCAAGCAAAGACGGATTACCCACGCGGCAGGACAATATTTGCTTTCTGCGCAATGTTTCGGCCGTATGATCCGTTTTGATGTTGTGGAAATCACAAGCAGGGGAATCAACCATGTCAGCAATGCGTTTCAGCCTGCGTCATGGGCGTGAACCCTGCCGAATAGAGGTTTGAAGATGAAAAAATCGTTCCTGTGCCTGCTTCTGCTGGTGATGGTGCTGGCATTGTG
>CAVBFK010000291.1:0-5110 GCA_963594395.1 Lachnospiraceae bacterium | reverse complement strand
AAAGCAAGAAGCCTGCTATCCATACACTGATAGCAGGCTTCTTCGTATTCAGTTGAAATTGGAGTCAAGGGCAGAGTTGTGGGAATTGTGATGTGGGAGGTTTTTACATTTCTTTATCTACGGAGCTTCGCACAACGTTTGGCTGGACGCAAGAAAAGCTGGCAAAGGAGGCGCAGCTGTCAAGGCGCACCATTGCCGCCTACGAGGCTGGCACGGTGTATCCGCGCACGCTGGCGATCTATGAGCGGTTGTCCAAGGCGCTGCAAACCGATGTGAAGTACCTGCGCACCGAAAATGAAGAATTCATGGAGGACGTTAACGTAAGATATGGTCGGCGTGGTGTCCTTCAGGCGAAGGATATTTTGGAGCAGACGGCTCAGCTTTTCGCAGGCGGTTCCCTTTCAGAGGACGATGAATTGGCCTTCATCACGGAAATGCAAAGGCTCTATCTGGATTCCAAGGAACGTGCGAAGAAGTTCACCCCGAAGCGTTATCTGCAATCGGATAACGCCAAGGAAGACTGATGGCGGAAGCAATTCATAATCGGAGGCGGCTTCTCCTATGAACGATTCAATTTTTCATATTGCCCAAGCCATGCAGAAAAAATACCACACCCGTGACCCGTACAGGCTTCTGGAAGCCATGGGCGTGATGGTAGAGCAAAGCGATGTGCTTCCGGAAAACGGTCTCAAAGGCTTCTGCACAATACTCAACAAGACGCGCTATGTGGTTGTGAATGCACATTTGGGCGAAGAAGAGCAGAAAGTCGTTGTCGCCCACGAGGCGGGGCACATGGTGCTTCACAAGAAGGAGCTGAACGTCAAGGCATTCCGGGACAGCGACATCTACATGGCGAAAAGCACCAAGGAACGGGAAGCCAATGTCTTTGCCGCTGACTTTCTCTTTAGCGATGAGGACGTGCTGGACGCGATGAACTCCTGCGGCGCGAACTTTTTCACCGTGGCGCAAGCACTGTGCATTCCGGAACCTTTCTTTGCCTTTAAGCTCTACAGCATGGTAGAACGCGGGCACGCCATGAAGATGCCGGTGGAGCTGAACAACACGTTTCTTGCTCGCTAACGTTAGGAGGTTTCCACATGATGACCACCACCCGCCGTCCCGTCAACCCCAGCGCTCGCCGCTGTGCCTTCACGGGCTACCGTCCTGCCAAAATGCCTTTTGGGTACGACGAGAACTGCCCGCTGGCGCTGGACTTCAAGAAGCAGCTCTATAACACCATCGAGATGCTAATCCAGCTTGGCTATGGGCACTTCATCTCCGGCGGTGCCATGGGCATGGACATTATGGCGGCGGAAATGGTGCTGGAGCTTCGCAAGACGCATCCGGAAATTACCCTGGAGATGGCGATTCCCTTTGAGGGTCAAGCCGGCAGATGGGATGCCGCGTACCGTGCACGCTGGCAGCGATGTGTGGACGAGGCAGATGTGGTGACCATCCTGTCCCATGAGTACATCAAGGGCTGCATGTTTGCGCGGAATCGGTACATGGTGGAGCAGGCAGAATTGCTGGTGGCTGGGTACGATGGGAAGGAAGGCGGAACCAAGATGACCGTGGAAATGGCGAAGAGGATGCGGAAAAGGGTGTGCGTGGTGAGGCCGGTAGTGGAAAAGAAGGTGGCGTGAAAATCAAAAGGCTCCAGTTCGTTGTTGCGAGCTGGAGCCTTTTTCATCAGTGGTCATGTTCACCCCCACCTGTCCGGGCTCCTTTCGACCATATCAAGTGCTGGCATGGTTCAGACAAATTCGCCTCTTGTGTTTTTCTCCAATCTACTTTATACTGTTTATTAGATGGATTGGATTAACGAAACAATTAGAAGGAGTGCAGGCCTATGTACCGTGTTATCATCATTGACGATGAACCCAAAATAGCAGAAGGCATGGCCAGCCTTTTTCCATGGCAGAATGTTGGCTTCGAGGTAGCTGGTACATTTACTTCCGCACAGCAGGGGATAGATTTTCTTGAGCACGAGGCTGTGCATGTTGTCATGAGCGATGTTCAAATGCCTGATATCGATGGGATTCAACTCTGTCAACGTCTTGAAAATGAGCAGATAAAGGTCGTATTGTTTTCCAGCCATCAGAATTATGAATACTTCCGCAATGCTATCCGCTATAAAGCAGTGGATTATCTGCTGAAACCAGTAAGCTTCGCATCACTCATGGAGTGCTTTGAAAATATCCGTACACAGCTGGATCAGGAGAATCAACTGACAGAGGAGCTGCCGCTGGACTTCTGGGATCGTACCATTCAGGATGTGTTAACCTACATTGATGAGCACAGTCGTGATGCTACGCTGGAAAGAGCCGCAGAACGCGTGCACCTTAGTCCCAGTTATCTGTCAAGGAATTTCAAGGAAAAAAGTGGAGAAAGCTTTTCCCAGGCGGCTTTGCGCGTGCGAATGGAAAAAGCAAAGAAAATGTTGCTCAATCCAGCCAACCGAAGCTATGACGTTGCCTACTTTGTAGGTTATGATAATCCCAAGAATTTTAGTCGGGCGTTCAAAGCCTACTATGACATGACCCCGAGTGAATACCGCAAATCGGTCTTGGGAGGAGATGAAAAAGAATGAGTCGGCCGCTTCGCACCAAGGAGCGTTATTTTCTTCGGCGTGCCGGTCAATATTTTCTCATCATGATGATTCCTGCACTCATCCTGTGCGGATTTTCAGCTTATCTTTCCATTCGTAGTGTTGAAACCGAAATCGGACAAAAGGGTACACAAACCATGGCCGCCGTAGAAGCCAATTGTGAGCTGATTATCTCCAACGTTTTTACGCAGAATGATTTGATCACCAACACAACGCGCATGTCTCTTGGGCTGCGTCATTCGCTGAATGATACAAGCACCTCTTACATTGATGCGGTGATGATGTCTGCCTTGCGTTCCGTGCTTGACAGTGTGGTTAACACCCATGAATATATTGATTCCATTTACATCTACCTGGATAACGCGCCCCGTTATTTTACATCCTTTCGCGGTATAACAGATCTGAAAACATCAGAGGATTTATCTTGGCTGTCCATTTACCAGGACATGACCAAAGAAACAAAAAATATGCTCTGTCAGCGAACAGGTGACCATGGAAAAACAACCATCTCTTTTTTCCAGAAGATGCTCGTGCAAAAGGGATGCGTTGTGGTCAATGTCAATCCTGCAAAGCTGGGCAACATTCTGCAAACCTTGCTGACACGCAAGTACGAAACGATTACGCTCATGGATCAAAGCGGCAACATTCTAGTCAGTGTCAGCAACGATGACGCCTGCAGCCCTACTCAGGCAGATATGAACCTGTTGCTTTCAACCATCGACTGCACTTCGTCGTATCAGGGGTGGTTCAGCTCTGACAAAAAAACATACTATGTCAACACAGGTTCCTATGATCAGCTGCTGATTGTCGCCAGTGTTTCCTCAAAGCTGATGAACAGCCAGGCCTGGCAAAATATCCAACTGCTGTTGTTCGTTTTGTTTCTCAATATGATCATTACCATCATCTTGTCCTACATCACAACCAAGCGATCTTTTGATCA
Organism: Lachnospiraceae bacterium; assembly: GCA_963594395.1. Taxonomy (GTDB): domain Bacteria; phylum Bacillota; class Clostridia; order Christensenellales; family Aristaeellaceae; genus CAKUFA01. The sequence continues at coordinate 1,562 of CAVBFK010000291.1, read as the reverse complement.
GATTGAGTTGATGCTGAATATGTTCGATACTGCTCAGCAAGGGCTGCCTGTCCTTCCGCCGAAGAAGCAGCGGGATGACGAATATGACATGGTGATGAATCATATCATCTACATGTTTCTGCAGGAAAATCAACTGCGAGCCCAGCTGCGGGAGAATCAGCTTGCAAAGGAGCACTCCGAGCTCATGGCGCTGCAGTTGCAAATGAACCCCCATTTCCTGTACAACACCCTGCAAACTCTGCAGATGGAAATCCGCAAAGGAAATGCATCCCCTATTGATACCGGCGAAATGGTGCAGCGCATTTCAGATATTCTGCGTTATGCATTAAGTGATCCGCAAGAAACCGTGACACTGGAAGAAGAGTTCCGTTATTTACGGAAATATGCCGCTGTACAGCAATTTCGTTTCGGTGATCGCTTCATCATGTACTATGAAGCAGAAGATGGACTTGAACAGACCCCTATATTTCGGTTGATGATCCAGCCTTTGGTGGAAAACAGCCTGCTTCACGGCATGAAACCAGGCGACGAGAGAATGTACATCTGGGTCAGAGCGGAACGAGAAAATGGAGGTACGCGCATTACCGTATCTGATACAGGCATCGGTATGACGCCGCGGGAAGTTGAAAACCTGTACGCTCACATCCGAAGCGAATCCAGCAAGTCCATCGGCCTGACCAATTTGAATAAACGCCTGAAGCTTTACTACGGTGAGCAGAGCGAGATATGCATTCAATCCAAGCCCAATGCAGGAACGAAAATCAGCTTCTGGATCCCGAATAGCCCGCAATAACCGAAAAGGTATCATTACTTGTCATCACCATAAGTAATGATACCTTTTCTTCACATTATGACATGGAATGAAGAAAACTTTGTCGTTTAGCTGCCTGCCCTATATGGTTTGAAAATGATATAATTAAGACAACAGATTGCACTGGCAATCAAATTGCAAGGAGGTTCATATCATGAAGAGACTCGTCGCGTTGGTTCTAAGCCTTTGCCTGCTCATGAGCGTCGGTTCTGCTGCTCTGGCTGACGACACGATTACCCTGCGCTTCTCCTGGTGGGGCGGCGATGCACGTCATCAGGCGACCATGGCTGTTATCGAGCAGTACATGGAATTGCATCCCAACGTCAAGATTGAGGCCGAGTATGGTTCTTCCGACGGCTACAACGACAAGCTGGCCACTCAGCTGGCTGGCGGTACTGCACCTGACATCATCCAGATTGACCCTGCGTTCCTGCCCTCCTACGCCCTCGGTGAAGCAGGCTATTTGGTTGATCTCAAAACGACCGCTTTCGACTTCTCCCTGTTTGATCCTGCTTACTATGAGTTGCCTATGAATGGCGGCTTTGACGGCAAGCAGTATGGTGTTCCCACTGGTGTTTCCGGAGCTGCTATTCTTGTGAACAACGAAATGGCTGCTAAGTTCGGCATTGATTTCAGTACGCAATACACCTGGGACGATGTCTTTGCATGGGCAAAGCAGGTGCACGATGCTGATCCTTCTGTTTACCTGTTCGAAAGCAACAAAACCATGCTGGCAGTAGCTGTTGCTGCC
>CAVBFK010000290.1:0-4888 GCA_963594395.1 Lachnospiraceae bacterium | reverse complement strand
GTTTTAGACCCCTACGCGTTGGTAGGGGTGTAGTTCCTCTGGCGACCCTGAGGGTCTTCCAGAGATTGATTTTATTATACTTTGCAGGGCTCCGCTTGTCAACACATCCGTGACGTTTTGCAGAAATTTTGCGCCGAAAATCGCCAAAACGTCACGGATGAAAAGACACTTTTACAAGAACACAAGGTCATCTGCAAACACGTGCATATCAAACCCAACCCCGGTTACCGTACGCATGGCCTGAAACACCTGCAGGCTCATCGGTAGCACCTGCACCATGCCTTCTTGCGGCGCCAGCTTCTGCACGGCCTCCACTTCGCTGTCCGTGTTGCTTGTGTTGCGCAGCAGTTTCACATACACCGATTCCTGCAAGGCCAGGTACCCGTGTGCCAACAGCTCCTTGCGAAATTTTTGCGCATCGTGCCGCTGGGCGGTCGTCTGCGTCGGCAGATCATAGAGAACCATCAGTACGCTCTTCCGATCACGCAAAGCTGACCACCCCGATCTTCTTGCTTTTGCTCTGCATGACGTTCATGGCCTGCAGGATAAACAGGTCAAGCGCATCCCCCAGCTTATATTTCTTCCCGTCCAGCCGGCAGGTGCACTGCAGTACGGCGATTAAGTCCTTCTTGTACTGCCAATCCAGCTCACGGCCTATATTGCTTGCAACAATTTCATCCACCAGCGGTCGAAAGGGCTCCATCAGGTCGCAGGACAGATTGACATAGTTCAGCCGATTGCAATGGTGAATGCCGATGACCGTGCTGTACCCATGCGCCGCCAGTGCACGGCTGACCGCTGTATTGAGAATGGTGTAGCCGTAATTCAGCGCCGCGTTGGTGTCGTCCTCCGCGTGCCGAATAAAGTCGTTTCCCAGCAACGCGCTGAAGTACACCTTGGCGGCAACCCCTTCACGGTTTGTTGAATCTCCCGAGCGCACTTCTTTCCCATAGCTCCCCACAGCCTTGGCGGCAGGGTTCTCCAAACGTTCCAGCAGTTCTGCCTGCATGGCGATCTTCTGGCGGACAATCTGCCGCCACAGCAAGTCTTTCCGCTTCTGCGTCCATGCCGCCTGGTCAAGCAAATGACCGGCCGCCTCCAGATGGCCGCCCATGGGCATGATTTGTGCAGACGGTTCATACCGATGATCGCACAGCACCACATTGATGCCTTCCTCTGCCAGGCGTTGCAGAAGGGCGAAGCTAACCGTCCCCGACGGATGCGCGACCATCACATCACGCACCTGCTCCAAGGGAATTGACTGTTCTTCCTCCTCGTCTTTGATGATCAGCTGTTCACTGCGGAGCTCAAGCTGTTCGTGCTGTCTGATAACAATGGAGCGCCAGCCTGCTGTCATAGAAATTTCTCCTCCTTTGTGGATAGGACAGAAAGGAGCCGCCAACACGTGGTCAGCGGCTCCGGGCATGAACGGTTCTTATTCTGATTGGATGGCATCCTTGCCGGCGGCATCAGGCAGATAGTGGTTGCGGTCAAAGAGTTCATTGATGGAAAGGTTCTTGTACCGCGGCAGATTGTAGGCAAAGGGCACATTCAGCGCCTTCACCATGTCCTTGCAATAGGTGTGATACTTTTCTACAAGCTCCATGTACTCCAGCGACTTGGGATTCACGCTTTCCGCGGTAATTTTGCCGTTTTCAATGCCATAGCGGTACGAATCAATGAGCGACCGCTGCAGCAGGTAATGATACAGCTCAAAGTACGAATCGAACTTCGCAATGTCGTTGATGTACTGATCCGCATTGCGCACAACATTCATATGATCCACCGCGTTGCGGAATTCCACGATAAACAGCGGATCCGAATTGGCAATGTTCTGCTTCACATAGCCGGTAGCGCGCTTGTTCAGTGTCCCCTGCTCCACCCGCTCCGCGGCGAAATCACGCAGCCGGCTCTTTTCACTGCCAAGGCTTGCGTACTTTCCCGAGTCGTAGGTCACCGCATCACGTTCCACGCAGTGGAAGGCAAGGAAGTAGCGGGAATTGACATACACCAGGTTCTTCACCAGCAGGTACAGCACCGTCAAATACAGGCGGACAATGGCCTTCTGGCGCTCCTTCTCCACGTTCTCCAGGGCGCTGGCATTTTTATCGGTGCGGATCAGCTCGAAGTTCGTAAAATCGACCTTCAGGAGCAGTTCCGTCAGCTTGCCGCGCATTTCAGGACGGTATTCTGCCAGGGAGTTCGTGCAGCTGTTGTAATAGCGGACAATCTGTGCATCCGGGATGTCCTTCAGCACAAAGGCAACCACCTTCTTGTTCCGCATGACCTTGCACAGCTTCTTCGGATTGCCGTAGCGCGCAAGGTACTGGAAGCGTCGAGACTCAATCACATTGTTGATGATGAAGTTGCGGAAGCCGTTGCCGTTGGGGCTTGTCTTGCCGTTGTCGGGGTCCAGCATCTGCTTGATGATTTCCGTCAGCTGTTCGTCATCATCATTGAAGCCCAGCAGGTACGCCGCGTCATAGAACATGGCCGCCTTGGTTGCGGTATCTGCCTTGCCCATGCGTGCAAAGGCGTTGATGGTGCGAAGCTCCTTGGCAATCGCCTTGCTGTTGGCGAACATCTTGAATTCCTTCTTGAATTCGCAGGGCAGGCCGCGTTCCTGAAGCACCTGCATAAAGCTGGCGATGTTCTCAAACTTGTTGATGAGCGTAGTCAGCAGATCGTTGATTTCCTTGCCGTCCTGGAAGCAGGTCAGCAGATACATCAGTTTGCTGAAGCGAGAGACATTGTCTCCAATGCGGACGCTGTTCAGCACGCTCTCATTCATTTCATCATCGCGGAGGGCGATGATGGTTGTAACATAGCTTTCACTAAGTTTCACAGCAATGTGATCCATCACGGCAGGCCGAATGTCTGCCCACAGGGTATCAGCCGCCTCCATGTAGCAATGGAGTTTGTCCTCCTCCGTCAATGCGCCGCGCAAGCTGTTGACCAGCTCCTCGGCAACATCCTGATGATGGCGGTACCAGTCGAAGATCACAAAGTCAAACAGCATATACAGCTTGGAGCGTACGCTGTCGTATTTCTGCTCGGTAAGCTCCTTTGCATCAGGCAAATTGAGCAGAATTTCACGGAGCTTTTTGATGGAGAAACCCTGGTTCTTGTACTCCTTGCGCACCGTGAAGTCGTAATAATCCCGGGCAATCTGTTCCTTGCGCTTTTGCTCGGTAACATCCAGCGCTTCAAAGAGCAACGGCAGATTCTTCTGCTTCGCATGCTCGAAGAAGTCCTTGTTGATGAAATTAATTTTTTCCGCATACAGCGCATCCAGTACCGTCAAGGCCTCCGGCTTGACATCGCCGCTCTTGGCATTGTCAAGCTGATAAATGATACTGCTGACACTGCTCTTACCATGCGCCAGCGAATGCCTTGCTGTCCCTAGCAAAGCAATCAGATCATAGCAACGCTTCTTTTCCGCTTCTTCTCTGGCCGCTTCAGCCATGGCATTGCCCTTGCCGCGAATTTTCTTTCGCGGCCGGAAGATCACTTCACCAAAGTAGGCGCGGCGAGGATCATTCATCAGCTCTTCAAACAGTTCTTTTGCCTTCGAATCTCCCTTTATAAAGTTTTCATAGGTTTTTCCTGCACTCATCGACTGGAACAGATCATCACGATCTTCGCCGTCCCTGCGGAACAGGTTGTTGATTTCGTAAATGATATTGTTGATGTGAATGCTCAGAATCTTCTCGATATCCAGGATGTTGTAAATCAGCTGGATGTGGATGTTGTCCTCGAAGGTCTCGCCAAAATACAGCTCTTCAAACTGCTTGCGGAGTCCAATGAGGTCGTCGCCGGGCTTCTTCGCCGACTGGCTGGGGTCGTCCAGCATAGCATCGTGGGTCATGCGCCCGCTGACGACATAGCCCTTCTTTTCAGGCTCCGCAGAGAAAGCCGGCTTCTCCTGCAGATTCTCAATCACACCGCTGTGCACAACCTTCTCCTGCACCGCGTCATTGCCCTTGCCAAAGGAGGTCATGAGCATTTCGCCTTCCTTGAGCATGAACAGTGACTTCACGCCGGCCGCCTTCGGGCCGGACCTCTTACTGCGCACATCCGGCGGATTATCCGCAAGGTACTCTTTCGCGGCAGTTTCAAATGCAGCATGCCGTTTAGCCTTCTTTTCAGCGGCAAGGCGGTCAGCTTCCTCCTGCAATTTTTTCTGCCGTTGCTGTTCCTTTGCTGCAATCATGGCTGTTTTTTGCGTGGAAACTTGCTGCCTGCGATCCTTCGCATTCTGCTTGTTCTTCATAAAAATCTCTCCTCCGCATCAGTATTCATCATCCCAATGATCCATAAGCCAGAAGATTCTATCTCGATCATCGCCCATAGAGGGATTCTCTTCGCAAGCCTCGATATAGGCGTCGATATCGAATTCTTTGCATTTCTTTGCACGCTTCAGCGCAGCAACGATGTCTTTTGGCGCAGAGGCATCCTTTTCTTTCCTCCACGCCTTGAGGGATTCCTTGATCTTCATTTTTCTAAGCGTCCTTCTTGCTATGGAAGGGCACGATTCTACAAGCATCTCGATGTAGCGGACGGATACGTATTCTCCGCCCGGGAGACAGATATATTCTTCCGGCGGTTCCCCGGTAAATTCGGGAATATCCTTGGTTTCTTCTGCCATGCGGTTCAATTCTTCTTCGGACGTTTCGTCAAAGTAGAATTTGCTGTCAGGCTCCGGCTCTTCAAAATCGAAATCAAATTTTATTTCCTCGGAATCGAAATCAGAAAAATAATCCCTCATGGATTCCCCTCCTCCATCCGTCTTTTCTTTTTCCCGCCTTGTGCTTTGCACTACAAGGAAATGATAGCATTGATGGCGGGTGCTGTCAATGAACCGGAGGTTGAAAATTGGGAGTTGGGG
>CAVBFK010000289.1:0-2669 GCA_963594395.1 Lachnospiraceae bacterium | reverse complement strand
GGGTGCAGGGGCGACCGGAAAGCCCCTGCTCGCTCCGCAGAGCGAAATCTCCTTGCAAGAAAGCAAGCTTGTCGTATGGAACAAGCAAGTTTTTTGCTTTATTCCAGGGGCTTTGCGGTCGCCTCTGGACCCTTCGCATGCACTGCCAATAATATTGAACTAGCCTGCTTATTCCAGAGGGCTTTGCGGTTACGAGTCGAAGACTCCGCCCTCTGGACTCCTTCGGGCAGTCTTCTCCGATGAAGTTGACTTAACCTGCAAGCTGCAAAGAAAGTTTTTTTCGATGAAGTTGATTTCTATTGCAACTTAAAAGTTGCGGAAAAGTGCCCCTTCAAGAAAGAGGACTGCGAAGGGGTCAAGGGGGCGACCGCAAAGCCCCCTTGAATCTCTTCCTTAGGTTAAAAAAGGGCAGCAAATGCCTGTGCAAATGCTGCCCTTCTTTTGACGCAATCAGTCAATGGTAGGCCCGAAGTCATCGGACGCGGTGCCATCCTCGCTTACAGAGGCAACGCCTACCTTGAACAAGGGGCAAATGATGCCTTGCCCTTGACCCCAGGTGAGAATGCACCAATAGGAAGCCGTCGCAATGACATCCTCGTTGTTGTAGGTCACAACCTCAGCTTGCGCCTTTTCGTAAGGAACCTTTACCATGTCAGTTTCCTCCTTGTGTAGGAGTCAGCAGGCAAGTGCCTGCTCATATCGAGTGAACACTCCATATGCTGACGTGTGAAGCGAATTACAACGTCGGGTCAGGCATGCCCTGGTCAATCTGCCAAAGGCTAGTGCAACCATCCACTGCAGAGACCATATAGCAACCAGCGTCACCCTGCCAACGACTGGAACAAACGGGATCATCGCCACCCGACCGAGTCTGCAGCAGGTCACTGTTGTCGTACTTCACAATGTCAGCATGAGCCTTTTCGTAAGCCAACTTTGCCACGATGTTTTCCTCCTTTGCCTTACGGATCGCGGAAAATTTCCGCGGCATATTGCGCGAAGGGGGTTCCCCTTCCTATGCCTTATTCCTGTGTAAGCCCTTGATGGCTGACGGTGACCGCGTCCGGCGCGAAGTTGTTCACCGTCATGCGGTACAGGGGGACGGAGGCGGTCATCTCACTCAGCAGGTAAAACAGACGCTTGCTGTTTTCCTCCTCCTCGGGGAGGAGCACGGAACTGAACAGCCAATCCGATACCTTTTTCGTGGGGGCGATGGTGTTCGTCTCCCCGCGGGTCAGGTGGCAGATGCCCTTCAGCGGCAGTTGCATGACGCACCCAAGGTTTTCTTTGCCCTGCCAGGGTGAGCCGCAGACCAGCCATTGACCGTTTTGCTTCATGAGGATGGGCTTGTCGCCATTGATGATTTTCGCTTCAGGGAAGCGCTCCAGCCAGAGGGACACGTGGGTGGACTTGCCGACCCCGCTCCGCCCTGAGAAGACGTAGCCCCTGCCGTCCAGCCCCACGGCGCATCCGTGGAGGACGAAGGCACCGTATCGGGGAAGAAGATACGCAATCTTGCGATAGATCATATCCTCTTCGTCAGCCCGGCGGCAATGCTTGCGAATGGCGTCCAACTCGGCAGTGAACCGAGGGTCATTCATCACATCGTCGCTGAGGCGTTCGCCTGTGCGGTAATCAACCATGTAGCGAAAGCTGTGTGCCTGCCACGCCGCGTCCAGCTCCTCATCGGAGACAGACACCGTGCAAGCAGGAGCATCATCCGTCAAATAAGATGCGTACTTCTCTCGAAGAGACGCATCCCGGCACTGAATGCAGATAGGTGCATTTGCAATTTTGACAGTGAAAGCCATCATGCAAAAACACCCCCGACCTCAGCATGCAGTGCTACTGTACCAGCTTACGAGATCATTATAGCATAGGAAGGTTACATGGGCAGTTACTTTTACGTGAAAAAGACTTGTTTTAGGAAAAAAGTTTCGTCCAACACAAAAATTTGTGTAGGAATTGGCGGCAATGTAATCTGTTCGATGGCGTTCGCCTGAGCGGATCACACGCCGCCGGATGGGATTACTCGTCGTCCTCCGTCAGTTCGGGAAAAACGGGCTTGCCGCAGGCGGGGCAACGATAGTCTTCATCGAAGTCCACATCGGAAGCCTTGAACTGCAGCTCATGATTGCAATGGGGGCAGGCGTAGGTGATCACTTCATCCTCGTCATCGCCCTCATCGTCATCTTCGTCCTCGTCTTCGTCTTCGTCGTCGTGATGATGGCCGCCGCAGCCGCAGCTGCACTTGTCGTCATCTTCAGCATCGCCGAATTCGTAGCCGTCATCGTCATCATCATCGTCTTCGTAGTACTCGTCATCGTCGTCGAAGAGGTCCTCTTCCAGCTCGGCCAGGTCGTCATCGATGCTTTCCACATAGTCGTTCAGCTCGTTATGTGCTTCGGTCAGCTGGGAAAGATCCTGGGCAGTCTCCTGCAGCACGTCCAGAATTTCCAGGATCATGCGGTTGGAGTCCTTATCGGCGTTGAGCTTCAGGCCCTCGGCCAGACCCTTCAGGTAGCTGATACGGTCGGTCAACTTACTCATTGGGAAAACCTCCTTTTTTTCTTAAGGTGGCAAAGTTGTCTTATGGAACAATGGAGTGAATCTCCTGATTCCAGGGGCTTTGCGGTCGCCCCTGGACCCTTCGCATGCTCTCTCCGATGAAG
>CAVBFK010000288.1:0-13980 GCA_963594395.1 Lachnospiraceae bacterium | reverse complement strand
GCTCATTTCCTTGAAGCGGCGCATCTGCTCGTCTTCGGTGACCATGGCGGCCATGTCGGCATTGGCCAGGGATTCCAGCTTCACTTCCAGCTGGTCGTTGCCCAGTGCCTTGCGGAAGAGATCCTGCAGCTTGCCGGCGTCCAGATCCTTGCCGTCCTCGGATTCCTCCGTCAGGCCGGACACATCTGCGTCTACCCGGGCGAAGGTCAGGGCATCGTCGCCTGCGGTGCTTTCCATGAAGGACAGGAAGTTCACATCGATGATGTTGTCCATCACTGCCACGTCAATGCCGCGCTGGGTGTACAGATCCACCGATGCCGCCTGGCGCTTGGGATCGTTGGTGTAGTAGACCTTCTTGTCCGTCTTGCCTTCGTTGCGGGTCTTGTATTCCTCAACGGTGAAGTATTCGTCCTTCGTGGTGCGCAGGAGCAGAACGTTCTTCACACTCTCGTAGAACTTGTTGTCCTTCATGCAGCCGTACTTCACGAAGGGAGAAATGTCGTTCCAGTAGCCTTCGTAGGCCTTGCGGTCGGTGGCGAACATGCCGGTGAGCTTGTCGGCCACCTTCTTGGTGATGTGGGCGCTGATCTTCCGCACATAGCCGTCATTCTGCAGGAAGGAACGGCTGACGTTCAGGGGGATGTCGGGGCAGTCGATGACGCCCTTGAGGAGCATCAGGAATTCAGGAATGATCTCCTTGATGTTGTCTGCCACGAAGACCTGACCGGAGAACAGCTTGATTTCGCCTTCCCGGGTGCCGAAGTCGTTCTTGAGCTTGGGGAAGTACAGGATGCCCTTCAGGTTGAAAGGATAGTCCACGTTTAGATGCACCCAGAACAGCGGATCCTCGTAGTCGGAGAACATCTTGTGATAGAAGCTCTTGTACTCTTCGTCCGTGCATTCGCTGGGCTTCTTCAGCCACAGAGGCGCGGTCTCGTTAATGAGGGCAGGCTTGGGATCCTCCGTGACCTTCTGCATCTTGGGGGTGCCGTCCTCGTTGGTCTCGCCTTCCACGGGAACTTCCTTCTCCACGGGCTTGGCGTTGGCATCCTCCAGGTAGATGGGGGAATTCATGTAGCCGCAGTAGCGGTTCAGCACCTCGCGCACGCGGTACATTTCAAGGAATTCCTTGTCCTCTTCCGTCAGGTGCAGGATGATGGTGGTGCCGTGCTCCGTGCGGTGACCTTCGCTCATGGCGAAGTCCATGCCGTCGGCAGATTCCCAGTGCACGGGTTCGGCGCCTTCGGTGTAGCTCAGCGTCTCGATTTCCACCCGGTCAGAGACCATGAACACGGAGTAGAAGCCCAGACCGAAGTGGCCGATGATGCCGCCCTTCTCACCGTCCTTGTCGCCCTGATAATTCTTCAGGAACTCTTCCGCGCCGGAGAAAGCCACCTGGTTGATGTAGCGGTGCACCTCGTCTGCCGTCATACCGATGCCGGTATCAGCGATGCGCAGCTCGCCCTTTTCCTTGTCCACCGTTACGGTGACCTTCATCGGCTCTTCCGTGCCGATGTTCAGCATGCGATACTTGGTGATGGCGTCGCAGGCGTTGCTGACAACCTCACGCAGGAAAATGTCCTTATCTGAATACAGCCAGCGCTTGATCACCGGCATAATGTTTTGCGCGTCAATGGATACGCTGCCTTTTTCCATTTCAACTGCCATAGGATATAGACCTCCTTTGAAAGGGCGGTTCGTCACGCCGCCGCTTGAACTTTCTTTGACTTTTCGTATTGTAACACCACTTGACAAGAATTGCAAGAACAAATTAGCACTCAAAACGAAAGAGTGCTAACAAAAATCCACACCGGATTGCGAACCTTCTGTCAATAGGATGTTTTTTTCCTGCATGTGAACAAAATTGCTATTGTCTTTTTTAACGCCTAAGTTTATAATGAACGCGGTCGATCTCATCGGGTCTGTGGTTGAAAGCCGATGCCAGTCGCAGGCAAAGCGGTCCACGTAATCCGTCCAAAGCGGCGGGGAGCATGGTGCGGTCTAGATGTAAGTCCGTCCGGGATTTACCCGAGAGAAGTGCGTGAGGGCGCAAATGCGTTGAGCAACCTTCCAGACGGCGTGTGTGGGGTCAAAGATCAGGTCAGCCGAAAGAGATCACCTATTTTTTCATTCAGGGGGTCACCTAACCATGTACGAAGACAAAACGCTGGTATGCAAAGACTGCGGTGCTGAATTCGTTTTCACCGCTGGTGAACAGGAATTCTACGCAGAAAAGGGCTTCCAGAACGAGCCCACCCGTTGCAAGGCGTGCCGCCAGGCTCGTAAGGCAAGCCGTCCTGCTGCCGGCGCTCCCCGCGAGATGCACGATGCCATCTGCGCGAACTGCGGCAAGCCCACGCAGGTTCCTTTTGTTCCCCGTGAGGACCGTCCTGTTTACTGCAGCGAGTGCTTTGCCGCGCGTCGCGGATAAATTCACTCACCAACCAAGAGTCGCTCTCTCCCTGTGGGGAGGGCGACTTTTTCATATTGATATAGACTTAGGATACGGACAAAAAGAAAACCCCGTCTGTCGCACAACAGACGAGGTAGGTATGCGTGTGAGCCTCAGGCTTCTTCCTGGGTCTTGGGCAGAGCGCGCTCCACATTGCCGCTACGCAGGCAACGGGTGCAAACGTTCATCCGCTTCACAGTGCCGTTTACCACAACGCGAACGCTCTGCACATTGGGCGCCCAGGTGCGGTGGCTCTTGCGGTTGGAGTGACTCACGTTGTTGCCGTTCATCGTGCCCTTTTCGCAAATTTCACAAAACTTTCCCATGAAATCCACCTCCTTAGGGAGATCACACACATCAAAGCACATCTATCTTATCACGGCACGGAGGAAAAAGCAAGAAATATTTTTGGAGAATTCGCCCCTGCAAATAGAAATCAGGGCTGGACAAACCCAATAATCTTTGCTATAATAGTGTGCGCTGGATGTGCCGATATAGCTCAGCTGGTAGAGCGGCTGATTCGTAATCAGCAGGTCATGGGTCCGAGTCCCATTATCGGCTCCAGTTTTTTTTCGAGGTGTAGCGCAGTTTGGTAGCGCGTTTGGTTCGGGACCAAAAGGCCGCGGGTTCGAATCCCGCCACTTCGACGCCCGATCTACCCCTGAGGCTTTGTGCCTCAGGGATTTTTTATTTCTGCTTCCAACGGTTGCATCGCGCGCGGCAATCCTCTATAATAGAAGCATTACGCTTGAAAGGACGATCCTATGGATATCGACATCCTTCTTTTCTTTCAGGGTCTGCGGGAAAGCACGGCCCCTTGGGTAACCGACGTGATTGCGGCACTTTCTGACGGTCTCACCAGCCTTCTGCCGGTGATCCTCTGCGCGATGATCTACTGGTGCATCAACAAGTCTGCCGGCGCAAAAATGCTGATGATCTACAACTGCGGCAACGTGGTGAACGAGCTGACCAAGGACATCGCCTGCGTCTACCGCCCGTGGATCAAGGACAGCCGCATTCAGGTGGCCTCCCAGGCCGCGGAGACGGCGACGGGCTATTCGTTCCCCAGCGGCCACACCACGGCAGCCACGTCCTTCTTCTGCGGCGCGGCGCAGTGGCTGCAGGAAAAGCATCGCTGGGTGTGGATTCCCGGCATTCTGCTGCCGCTGTTCGTGGGCTTTACCCGGCTATGGCTGTGCGCCCACACCCCGCAGGACGTGCTGGTGGCCTTCCTGCTGACCCTGGCCGTGGTGTTCCTGGCCGGCGCCCTGATGGACTGGATTGAGAAGAAGCCCGGCCGCGACCTGCTGGTGACCATCATCGGCACGGTTATCGGCGTGGCCGTGCTGGTCTTTGTGTCCGTGAAGAGCTACCCCATGGACTACGATGCCGAGGGCAATCTGCTGGTCAACTATGCGGACATGCTGCCCGACGCCTTCCAGAAGGTGGGCGGCTTCCTGGGCTTCCTGTACGGCTGGATGCTGGATCGCCGCTTTGTCCACTACAGCGTTGAGGGCACGGTGCTGCAGCGGATTATCCGCTTCGTGCTGGGCATCGCGGTAACGCTGGGCGCCTACCTGCTGGTCAGCAAGGTCATTAAGCCCGTTATCGGCGTGTATCCGGGCATGTTCCTCTCCCTGTTCCTGGTCATGTTCATCATCACCGGCGCCTACCCGCTGGCGGTGAAGCTGGTGCGGGGAAAGCGTTGATTTTCCTTGACAAAGCTTCCCTTTGTGCTTATGATACCCATTGAGACTGACCATAATGGAGGCAATACCATGGCAGAATTGACAATGGACAAGCTGGTGGCTCTGTGCAAGAACCGCGGCTTCATTTTCTCCGGCAGTGAGATTTACGGCGGCCTGGCCAATACCTGGGACTTCGGCCCCTTGGGCGTTGAGCTGAAGAACAACGTGAAGAAGGCCTGGTGGCAGAAGTTCGTGCAGGAGAGCAAGTATAACACGGGCCTCGACTGCGCCATCCTGATGAACCGCGAAGTGTGGGTCGCATCCGGCCACGTGGGCGGATTCAACGATCCTCTGATGGACTGCAAGGCTTGCAAGGCTCGTTTCCGTGCCGATAAGCTCATCGAAGACTTCACCCACGGCGATGAAACCGGCGACGGCTGGACCAACGCCGAGCTGGAAAACTACATCGCTGAGCATGATATCAAGTGCCCTGTCTGCGGCAAGAAGGATTTCACCGGCATCCGTCAGTTCAACCTGATGTTCAAGACCTACGCCGGCGTTACCGAGAATGCCGCTAACGAAATCTACCTCCGTCCCGAGACGGCACAGGGCATTTTCGTCAACTTCCAGAACGTGATGCGCACCACCCGCAAGAAGCTTCCTGCCGGCATCGCACAGATCGGCAAGAGCTTCCGCAACGAGATCACCCCCGGCAACTTCATCTTCCGCGTCCGCGAGTTTGAGCAGATGGAGCTGGAGTTCTTCTGCAAGCCCGGCGAGGATCTGGAGTGGTTCAACTACTGGCGCTCCTTCTGCCGCGATTGGTTGCTGCACCTGGGCATGAAGGAAGACAGCCTGCGTCTGCGGGATCATGAGCCCGAGAAGCTGGCCTTCTACTCCAAGGCAACCACGGACTTCGAGTTCCTCTTCCCCTTCGGTTGGGGCGAACTGTGGGGCGTGGCTGACCGTACGGACTATGACCTGACCCGCCATCAGGAGCATTCCGGTAAGTCCATGGAATACATGGATCCGGTGACCAACGAGCGCTATGTGCCTTACTGCATCGAGCCCTCCCTGGGCGTAGAGCGCGCTGTGCTGGCCTTCCTGTGCAATGCTTATGAAGAGGAAGAGCTGGAGGGCGGCGACGTCCGCGTGGTGATGCACCTGCATCCCGCACTGGCTCCCTTCAAGGCCGCTGTGCTGCCCCTGCAGAAGAATAAGCTGGGCGGCCTGGCCAGCGAAATCCATGAGGAACTGGCCAAGTACTTCCCTGTGGACTACGATGAGACCGGCTCCATCGGCAAGCGCTATCGCCGTCAGGATGAGATCGGCACGCCCTTCTCCATCTGCGTGGACTTCGATACCGAAGCCACCCAGACCGTTACCGTCCGCGACCGCGACACCATGCAGCAGGAGCGCGTGGCCATTGCCGACCTGCGGAAGTACATCGAAGACAGAATGCGCTTCTAATAAGAAGCAACCTCTGGCATCTTTTGCGCCCCTCTTTCCGGGTATTTGCCCGGGAGGAGGGGATTTTTCATGCCTGAATGCATCCATGGTAACAAAATGCATGCATCGCCCGGCACCTTCCCGTTGAAATGTCCTGCATCATCCGATATAATGAAGGAGCGCGGTGCTTGATCCGCGCGTGTCATCCCGTGATGAGAGAGTAGAATCATGAAGAAAAAAATCGGATTTGCATGCATCATCTTGCTGATTATTGCCCTTGCAGGCTGTACCGTGATGATGGTGAAGAAAAATCGCGCCGATCAGCAGGCGGCGCAGGAGCGTCTGGCCGCGCTTCAGCAGGCGCAGACGGAGGAACTTGTTCCTCTGCGGGCGAAGGAAACCGAACTGCAGCAGAAAATTGCTGCCCTGCAGGAAACCATCACCGGTGGCACCAAGCAGGTGGGCAGTGCCGTGGTGCTTTTCCGGGAGCCGTCCGCCAAAATCACCGGCGAAATTCAGCAAATCATGGATACTTACAAGGTGCAGGGTACGATCCTTCTGAGTCCTGATACGCTACCGGGCACGGGGGATTACCTTTCTGTGCGGGAAATGGTCACCCTGACGGATGCCGGATGGGATCTGTGCGTTCCGTATCTGCCGGAGGATGAAATGGAGCAGCTGCTGGCGACCATCCGCGCCTGCGCTTTGCCGACGCCTGTGGCGCTGTACATCGACGAGGAAACGACGGTGGATACCGACCTGTCGGACTACATGAACCGCTTTGGCCTGCAGGCAGTCATCACCTGGGATCATACGGAGATTCCCAGCGGCGTGGTGTCCATCGCGGCGCATTCTCATCGGGAAGAGAAGGAATCCATCAATACCCTGTTCGATTCGCTCCGCTCTACCCGCGCCTATGTGGCGGTGACCGTGGGCTTCGGCAACGCGGACAGTGACGCCTACAGCGCTACCCGGCTGAATAACATCCTGAACTATTGCGCCTACTACGCCATTACCGTCACCACGGTGACCAACATTGCGCAGGAAGCGCAGACTCTGCCTGACGCAGACCTGGATACCGAGGCGCTGACCCAGCAACTGCAGGAAGCCACCCAGGAGCTGGAGGATGTGCAGGCGCAGATTAAAGCCGTTACCACAAAAATGGGGGAATAAGAAATGGGCGAGGTCACATGAACGTGGCCTCGCCATTTTTCTGTTATAACGATTTCACCGGCAGCCACACCTCATCCCATCGGATGTTTTCGCCGCTGTCGGACAGGGAAGAAATCAAGCGGGTGTAGCAGTCGCCGCAAAGGCTCAGATGGTGTTCTTCTGCATAGGTGAAGAAAGCGGAAAGCGCAGACTTTTGATCCAGCGCCGTTTCACTGCAGGAAAGAAAACCGTGGATGACCAGGCTTTCCGGAACGGCATGCACACGGTTTCCTTCCGGCAGATGGTAGCGGTGAAAGTCTTCCTCGGAAATGATCATGCCGATTTCCGTTTCCATCAAAGGGGAGGAATCCGTGAGCGAAGCAAGGGGAATATGCAGGGAGGCCTCGGTGATGGGCATTCGGTTGTTCCACTGGCAGAATTCATTGGCTTCTTCACTGGTACTGGTGTGATCCCCATGAAAACGGCGGATGAACAGCCAGCGCATGGCAGGCAGGGTGGTGAGCTCCATTGGCGTGTCGCCGCGCTGAATACGGCCTAGCATGTTTTGCAGGCGCTGGATGCCGGCCAAAATCCCTTGCTGAAGGAGAATCTCCTGCTCCATCTGCTCTGCACGTTCCTGAAGGCAGGAAGACAGCACTTCGGCTTTGTTGTTTTTCAGCATGTGCGCCGTTTCATCCAGTGAAAAGCCGCAGTTGTGGAGCATCCGGGCGGAGGCCAGACGGTAGCAGTCCTGCAGGCCGAAACGGCGGGTCATGCCGGAGCCGATCCGCATGGGATGAATCAGATCCTTCTCTTCGTAAAAAGCCATGCCCTTGATGGAAATGCCGTAATAGCGGGAAAGCTCTGTTGAAGAATAGATATAGCCCTTCTTGCTGCGCATGGTGCGACGCTCCTAAAAAAATCATAGCAGGCATGTTTCCACACCTGCTATGATTATAGCGTAACCGATGATTTCCTTCAACTGATGGATGAACCG
This sequence comes from Lachnospiraceae bacterium, assembly GCA_963594395.1. GTDB lineage: Bacteria > Bacillota > Clostridia > Christensenellales > Aristaeellaceae > CAKUFA01. The sequence goes on along the minus strand of CAVBFK010000288.1, from coordinate 6,242 downwards.
GATTTACTTCAGCAGTGTGCTCACGATGTGATCTGCCGCTGCACGTCCGAAGACGCCGCAGTTCAGCAGCATGGTGCCGCAGCCGAAGTAGTTGATGCTGGTTACCTGAGCGCAGGCGACGGCACCGGCAGCATACAGGCCGGGGATCACATTGCCGTTGGTGTCGATGACCTGTGCATTCTCATTGATGCGGGCACCGTTGTAGCCATCGGTGCAGATCATGGGCAGGCGGAGCAGATAGTAAGGAGCCTCGATGGGTACCAGGTACTGAGAATCCTTGCCGAAGTCCTCGTCCACGCCCTTGGCGCACAGCTCGTTGTAGCGATCCACGGTGGCCTGCAGAACATCAGCATCCATGCCGACCTTTTCGGCCAGCTCGGCAATGGTGTCGGCCTTGTAGCCGAAGTCATCGCCGTTGTGGGTCTGGGTGGTCAGACCCAGGCGGGTCATGACGGGATACATATCGGCAGTGGCCTGACCGAAGATGCAGTAGCCTTCGCTGTAGCCGGCTTCGTAGTTCTTCTTCACATACTCAAAGGTGAAGTCATCCTCGGAAACCACGCGGTTGCCGCCGCCGTCCACCGTCAGCACTTCGCAGCAGGGGATGGTGGGGGACTCGGGGATCTTTTCAGGGAATTCCGTCCAGTTGGCACTGTAGAAGTAGTACATCATGGCGATGTAATCGATCTGGATCATGTCAGCACCGGCTGCCTCCAGCATCTTGTAGCCGGAACCGTCGCCGGAGCCAACCAGCACTTCAATGTTGTCCATCTTGGGGTTCAGCTCAGCCAGCATTTCGGGGTTGGCAGAGTAGGAACCGGTGCAAACCACCACAGCCTTGGCGTTCACCGTTACGTCGTCGCCGTCCTTGGTGGTGGCATGCACGCCGTTGTAGGCGCCGCTTTCATCCTTCAGCAGTTCATCCACGGTGGTGGACAGCAGGATGTTCACACCCTTAGCACGGGCAGAAGAGACCAGGGCGTTGGTCAGGCCGGAGCCTGCGCCCTCGGAAATGTGGCCGCGGCGGGTCACACGCACACCCTTGTCGGACACGTTCACCAGAGAGCCAACCTTCCAGTTGTTGGCCAGCAGGAACTCATTCAGGGAAGTGGACTCATCGCACATCTTCTTCAGCAGCGTGGTGTCCAGGGTGGGTTCATCCTTGTAAAGGGAGTAAATATCGCTGTAGAAAGCCTCAGTGGTGTCCTCGATGCCGGCTTCCTTCTGGGCGGCCGTGTTGGCACCCATGATTTCACCAACGGAGCGGCTGGTGGAGTTGGAGAACACGTCCTGTGCTTCGCAGATGATGACGTTTGCACCCTGGTCAGCTGCTTCAATGGCAGCGCACAGGCCGGCCATACCGGCACCAACCACAACGATGTCTGCGTCATAGCTTACGGTTTCAGGCACATGCTCTTCCAGCTTGCGGGCCTTGAAAGCGGCAGGATCGCCGCCGGCCTGCTCGATGCACTGGTTCAGTGCCGTGAAGAAGGCATTGGAGGAAACCGTGGCACCGGTCAGGGCGTCGATGTCCGTGGACTGGTTTGCCACAACCTTCTCGGCCAGCTCTTCAAAGGCGATGCCGCCGATGACCAGGGTATCCGTGTAGCTAGGCACGGTGATCTCGGTGATCTGATTATCCTTGAAGGTGGCGTTCATGGTCATTTCACCAACGTTGACCAGGCCTTCAATATCAATCAGAGAAGGAACGGTGGCTGTATAGGTGCCGTCAGCCAGGGTGGTTTCGGTGCTGACTTCCGTGCTCAGACCCTTGGCCTGCTTTTCCACATTGGCCAGGGCTTCGTTGAAACCATTGGAAGTCATGGTTGCGCCGGAAACGCCGTCCACCGCGAAGGCGTGGCTTGCGACAGCTTCTTCCACCAGCTTGGGGAGCGCCTCGCCGCCGATGCTGGCGGTTTCGGAATTCTCGCCGACTTCAACGGCCGTTACACCGGAAGCGTCAACCGTTACGGTCAGGGTGAATTCACCGCCGAAGCCGGAACCGGTACCGGTGTAGGTGCCGGGAGTGATTTCCTCAGCAAAGGAGACGCCGACCATGCAGGTGGAGAGCATCATGACGCTGAGGAGGACAGACAGGAACTTCTTCATTTCTCTTTTCCTCCTTACGGATCCCCCAGGGATCCTCCGTACGCGATTATTGTACTTGATGAAGTAACTTCAGCGTCAAGGGATTTTGATAAATTTTCTTCAATGTCCGTTTACGGAGGGAAATAGGAGAGGGTTCCATCTTCTACGCGTTAAAAAAATATCGTTCCAAAAGGGCTGTACAATTTAACATCTGCATGATATAATAAATTTTGTAACCCAACCAGGCATCATTCCTCCTTTGGTTGTCACGCATATCCTTTGTCGGGACCCCCAATAGAAGCAACTGAATGGCAACATGGTATGGGTGCAAAATAAAGGAGGTATTCCCACTATGTACCAGGATAAGACCCTGACCTGCCGTGACTGCGGCAATGAATTCGTGTTCTCCGCTTCCGAGCAGGCTTTCTTCGCCGAGAAGGGCTTCCAGAATGAGCCCAGCCGCTGCCCCGCTTGCCGTGCTGCTCGTCGTGCTCAGAACGGCGGCAACAGCGCTCCTCGTCAGATGTACGAAGTGATCTGCGATGGCTGCGGCTGCACCACCCAGGTGCCCTTCCAGCCCCGCGGAGATCGCCCCGTGTACTGCCGCGCTTGCTTCGAGGCTCAGCGCGCAAACCGTTATTGAGATAGCCCTATCGGCTGTCGCGTAACGCGCAGAAGCGATCGATAGATAAAAATCTCCTGTCATGCTGGTCATGGCAGGAGATTTTTTATGCCGTTATAGAGGGGAGAAGCTTAGGATTCCTCTTCCGATGCGCCCAGACGCTGAATCTGCCTCAGCGCCCAGTTGAAATCCACCACCGGCGCATCGGTTTCAAGAAGCGGGAGAATGCGGTCAACCACGCCGTCATACATCTCCCGGTTAAAGACAAGGCAGCGCATTTCCTGCCCGGACAAATGCACTTCAAAGTACTGCGTACCATCCTTGGCGACGGCGAAAAAGAACGCCTGAATCTCCCGGCCGGGCAATTCCTGCTCCAGCTGGGCGCGCCCGAAAGCCTTCATGAACTCAATGGCACAGTCGTCCAGCCCGGCATCAAGGATGGCCAGTTTCTCCCGCAAATCATTGATACTGCTGACGACCCGCTTTTTGTACTGGGTCACAAAGTCGGAGAACATTTCGCCCATGCCGGCGGGCGTGCATTGCAGGGCTTCAATGGCCTTCACGGTGTCGTTGGGCGCAAACCAAATCATGACGCGGTCTTCCATCTGATGATAGAGCATGGGATAGCTGATGGTGACTTTGGAGCCGCAGTGCGGGCAGACGTAGCGGAAAATCTCGCCGCTGCGCACTTTTGCTTTCATCTCCGGGTTGATAACGGTGTTGACGCTGTTCCACAGGGTGAACTCAAATTCTTTCCCGCACTCAGGGCAGTTGATTTTTTCCTTGCGGCAATCAGACATGATGTTTCCTCCTTCTAGAATAAAGACAGAATCGTCTTGCGGCCAATGAACTTTGTAAAAAGCAGAATGGGAATAGAACGTCCGTGCTTGCATAGGAAGCATAGCATATTTTCCGGAATTTGTCGATAAGGGGTAGATTCCGATTGGAAAATGTGCGTTACATCAGCAATCATCATTGACAAAATTACAACAATGTCGTATACTCATACACAGCGCTTGGCGATTGATTCCACAGCCGAGCAGAAAGAGGCAGAAAAATGAAGACGCGTACCCGGTTGACAGCCCTGCTGGCGGCAGCAACAATGGCCCTCCCTATGGTGGCAATGGCAGAAATCACGGATGAAGAAGGCGCAGCTTGGGCAGAAGCTCATGGTTACGTTAAGATGGAGACCGATGCTGTGACCTCCGCTACGGAAAAGAAGGTCGGCGGTGTGAACTACGGCGCCATCGAATGGGACAGCGATCTGCAGGTGGCCGCTGTACGTGAATTCCTGAAGGGCGGCACCTATCTGGGCGACGCTTCCTACGCACAGGATGAGACGGGTTATAACTATCGCGAAATGTATCAGCTGGCAACCAGCCGCAACAACGTTCCTTCCAACACCAACCTGGAGATGGTGCTGGACGCAAGCAATCTGCACCTGCTGGGTGTTTCCGAAGCCGGCACCAGCAAGACGCAGGATTTCCAGGACAACCCCAAGGTGTCCGTCAGCTGGGTGCGTCAGCTCCGTGAGGACGAGGAAGATACCTACAACTACTACTGCTCTTATGGCGTGCAGTACAACGGCACCGTGAAGGTTTATACCGAAGCAGACCTGGAAACCGAAGAGGGCAAGGAAGCTCTGCTGAACCTGTACGACAAGTATTATCCCACGCTGGCTTCCAGCTGGGCAACCTACAGCGCTAAGTTCGCTGATGCCACCGATGCAGACGCCGTGAAGGAAGCCAAGCTGGCTTACATCTCCAGCGCCCTGAGCGCCGGCACCATGGTGATTTACGAGATTGTGCCTGACAGCATCGTCATCACCGCTCCCTTCCTGATGAACATGTCTCCCACCATGGCCAACGCCGCCAAGTTTACCACCGTGCAGGAAGGCGAAGACAAGTACGCTTATGATCTGTGCCTGTCTGACAGCTTCATTGACAAGCTGGTCGCCTACAAGAATGCTTACCTGGCAACCGAAGAGGGTGCTGCCGCTGTGACGGAGTACTATTCTTCCGCCATGTATCAGCAGCTGGATCAGTACTGCGCAGCCTACGGTGCTTCTACCAGCCTGGAGCTGGCTCAGAAGACCGACAACGCCGCCGGCCTGAAGACCCAGACCACCTGGAAGCCCGAGGAGTAAGACAAGGATTTATGCGCGGGAGAAGGCTTTTCTGTGAAGGCCTTCTCCCGTTTTTTGTTGGGGAAAATAGAAAAAGCGCTGTGAGAGCAATGCAACTTCTCACAGCGCTTTTGTTTACCCTTCCACCGCGACCTTCACTGTCTCCAGGAACTCCCGCAGATCATTTCTTGCGGTTTCCTCGCTGAGACCCTCGTAGCGGTCGCACATGCGGTGCACCAGCTCGTCCTCGGTGATGTCCTCGGCCAGCTGCTCCCACAGCCACACGGCGGCGTTGTTCAGGGTAATCAGGCCGTTAAACTTCTCGCTCTCCTCGCCCACGGGAACAAGAATGTGCTCGTCGCACATCTCCCGCAGGAGGAAGCCCTTCTTTGCTTTCATGATGGTCACTCCTTTACTCGATGGAAGATTTTCTTCGCCTTGCGGACGCAGCGCCCGGGGAGGCGTTTCAGCCAGAGGATGCCGTTCCGCAGGGAAAGCTGTCGGCAATGCTTGCGGACGTAGGCCTGGTAGGCTTTGTCGGTGACGGGGATCATGTCTCCGCCGTCGGGGCTGAAGGCGGTCATGACGCCCAGCAGGCGGGATTTGGGGACGGTCTCCGACCAGCTGCAGTTATCGCCGCGGATGCGGTAGCGGTCGCCGCGGATGCGGATGATGCGGTGCAGGACGTACTCGCCGGTTTCGCGGCGGTAGAGCACCACATCGTGTTTTTTGGGCGGAGCGGACAGGCGCTCCACCGTTACCAGGGAGCGGCGGTTATGGAGCATGGGCTCCATGCTGCAGCCCACGGTGGTTTGGATGATGCGGCCGCGGCGGAGGAGTTGCTCTTCGGGGGATGATTGAGTAATCATAATGTGAACCTCGCGGGGCGAAATCACTTTGCAAGATAGATGGCCAGCTTGTCGCATGGAGTAAACAGCTAACGAACCTTATTCCAGGGGCTTTGCGGTCGCCCCTGGACCCTTCGCAGTGCACTTCTTCAAACTTGATTTGTTATGTTTAATCCAGAGGGCTTTGCGGTTACGGGGCGAAGACCCCGCTCTCTGGACTCCTTCGGGTGGTCGTCCCTGATGAAGTTGACTTGCATTGCAACTCAAAAGATACGGAACAGTGCCTCTTAAAAAGAAGCGGAAGAAGACTCTTTAAAAGGAGTGCACCGAAGGTTTCCAAAGGGCGACCGCAGACTTTGTCTGTTCTAATTGCCCTTTGGTCGCTCCGCAGAGCGAAATCTCCTTGCAGATAAAAGGATTGTTGTATGGAACAAACGAGTTTATCCCTTTATTCCAGGGGCTTTGCGGTCGCCCCCTTGACCCCTTCGCAGTCCCCTTTCTAGAAGTTGACTTCTATTGAAACTTAAAAGTTTCGAGTTACTTTTCCACCGGAAAGTCC
>CAVBFK010000287.1:0-2849 GCA_963594395.1 Lachnospiraceae bacterium | reverse complement strand
CTGGACTCCTTCGGTGCACTCCTTTTGAGGGGTTCTCTTCCGTTTCTAAAGGAAAGATACTGAAATTTTTCTCATCCCGATGTGGTTTTCGGGGTGGGTGCGGGAGAGGGCTTTTGACACAAAAGCCGCCCTCCCGCAAATCCCTTACTTAAAGAAGGTAACGCAATGAATTTTGAGCAAGCCATGGCTGAGAAGGCGGAGGAGATCCGCAAGAAGGACACCGTGCGGATTCTGTCGCTGGAGAGTTCCTGCGATGAGACGGCCGCGGCCATTATTGAGAACGGGCGGGTCATCCGTGCCAATGTGATCTTCAGCCAGATTGACCTTCACGCCCTGTATGGCGGTGTGGTGCCTGAGATCGCCAGCCGTGCCCATGTGGAGGCCTGCGACCGGGTCATTGACCAGGCATTGGCTGAGGCAGGCATGACCTTCGACGATATTGATGCCTTGGCCGTCACCTACGGCCCCGGTTTGGTGGGTGCCCTGCTCACGGGCGTCAACTGCATGAAGGGTCTCAGCTATGCATTGCAAAAGCCGCTGATCCCCGTTAATCACATCGAGGGTCACGTGTCTGCTAACTATCTGACCCACCCCGACCTGAAGCCGCCGTTTGTGTGCCTGGTGGTGTCCGGCGGCCATAGCCATCTGGTGCGGGTGGAAGACTATGGCGTGTATACCCTGTTGGGTCAGACCTTCGATGATGCGGCAGGCGAAGCCTTCGATAAGGCCGCCCGCGTGCTGGGTCTGCCCTACCCCGGCGGCCCGAGAATCGACGCCCTGGCAGAAGAAGGCAATCCCCATGCCTTTGCCCTGCCCAAGCCCCATACCGAGGGACGGTATGATTACTCCTTCTCCGGCCTGAAGACCGCCTTCCTGAACCTTGCCCATAAGGCAGAGCAGAAGGGTGAGGAGCTTAACAAGGCCGACATGGCCGCTACCTTCCGCTATGCGGTGGTTTCCTCCCTGGTGGAGAAGGCCATGCTGGCGGCAAAGGAGACCCACGCGCCTGCACTGGCCATGGCCGGCGGCGTGTCTGCCAATCGGCTTTTGCGGAGAATGATGCAGGAAGAGTGCGACAAGGCAGGCCTGCCCCTGTACATGCCCAAGCTGGGTCTGTGCACCGATAACGGCGCCATGATCGGCTCCGCGGCTTATTACCGCCTGCTCCGCGGGGAGATTGCGCCCCTGTCGCTGAACGCTCAGCCCGCCCTGCGGCTGGTGTAAGAGCCGCACCCCGAATTTCTGAATAAGATGAGAAAAGAGGTGGACACGCTTGCGGGAGTCAATCAAAAAAGCATGTAAGTACTACATCTTTGGCGGATACTCGCTGGATGTGTTCCGCCTGTATGCCGATGCGGTCACGGCGGAGAATACTCGCCTGCTGAAAACCCTCTGCCAGGTGATCATGGTCTTGTGCGTGATCGTGGTCATTCCCCTGTACGTGGTGCAGGAAATGCGACGGCTGGTACCGGCGGTGTTCGTTCTGCTGGGGGTCTGCGCGTTTTCCTGGTTTGTCGGGCAGTGGCAAAGCATTGAGAAAAAGCGATGGCCCAGCAACGGCGCGTATATCATCGGCATCAGCTTCTGTGTGATGATGATACACATCAACTTCATCCTGCAGAATCACAACATCATTGCTTTCTTCTGCGGCATGCAGCTGTTGATGTGCGTGTACATTCTGGACTATCCCCTGCGGCTGACGCTGGTCAATCTGATCCTGTCTGCAGGATTTTTCCTTGGCTGCGTTTTTTCACCAAACGTGCACTACATCGCTTCGGATGGACTGACCATCGCCATTTTCTACGTGGTGAATCAGGCCGTAATGCTGAGCTTCACGCACAATCGACTGAGTCAGATTATCAGCCGTGAAGAACTGGTGAACCAGCGGGACACGGAAAGCCTGACCAGACTGGCTACCCGATCTTCTGCGGAGAAGCGCATTACCGCCTCTTTGCAGACGGCGACCGGTGAACCCGTGATGATGCTCTTCGATTTGGATCACTTCAAGGAATTGAACGACCAGATGGGGCACCAAATGGGTGACCAGGCGCTGAAGGAAGTGGCGTGGATTCTTCAGGGCATGTTCCGCTCAACAGACGTGCTTTGCCGCCTTGGCGGTGATGAGTTCCTTGTTTATCTGCGGGACGTGCCCAGCCGCACTTGGGCGGAGGAGCGCGCCGAACAGGTCGTGAAGGCGATTGACCGCTTCATGACCGACAGCTCGGGCAAGAGCCTTCGTGTAACCGCCAGCCTAGGCGTCGCCTACGGACAGGATGCGGAGATGTCCTTTACCCACCTGTACCGCAAGGCAGACGAGGCCATGTATCTTGCCAAGCATTGCGGCGGTAACTGTATCAGAGTATGGCACAAGGAGGAAAAAAACCATGAACAAAAACCTGTGGCAGGTGATTAAGTTTACGCTGTTTTCCGCCTCGGCTGGCATTATTCAGATTGTCAGCTACACCCTGCTGCACGAGGTGTGCGGACTGACGGACTACTGGCTGAGCTATGTGCCTTCCCTGGTGCTGAGCGTGCTGTGGAACTTCACTTTCAACCGCCGCTACACCTTCCGCTCGGATGCCAGCCTGCCCCGCTCCATGGCGCTGGTGGCACTGTATTATCTGGTGTTTACACCCCTGTCTGCCTGGTGGGGCACGGCGCTGGACAATGCGGGCCTCAGCCACTGGCTGGTGGAGATTTTCAACATGCTGGTGAACTTCGTGACGGAGTACCTCTATCAGAAGTTCGTGGTCTATCGCGGGATGATTGATACGAACGAAAAAGCAAAGTGAGATTGCGGGAGGGCGGCTTTTGTGCCAAAAGCCCCCTCCCGCACCCACCCCGAAAAC
>CAVBFK010000286.1:0-2741 GCA_963594395.1 Lachnospiraceae bacterium | reverse complement strand
ATTTTATTCGATAAAGAGAGTACCGAGGGAATTGCCGGGGATGCGGTGACGGCGGCGTCTTACGAGTCCATTGATGAAACCGATCCGGAGATCTTGGAAGAAAAAGTTTTATCAGCAAAGGGAAAAAGCGTCGATGCACGATAAATTGGCTTACATCATCAAGCATTATGCCTGGGTACAGTGCCTGTATCGGGTGGTTATGAGCTTCTGCCTTCGGGTGCTGGGGCTTTTCGTTGGCGCAGATGAGCATCTGGTGCTGCTGTCGTCCATGAGCGGCGACCAGTTCACCGGCAGCCCCAAGGTGCTGTTTGAGGCCATGCAGAAAGATCCGCGGTTCGCTGAGTTTCACTACGTGTGGGCGTTTTCCCATCCGGATAAGTACCAAGTTGCAGGGGCGGACGTCGTGAAGATGGACTCCTTCGCCTACTTCAAGACGGCACTGCGGGCAAAAATCTGGATCACGGACGTGAACATTGAACGCGGCTTGAACTTCAAGAAGAAGCATACCATTTACCTGAATGCCTGGCACGGAACCGGCCCGAAGAAGGGCGGCAATGCCATTGCAGGCCGCAAGGATTACGACTTTTCTCGGGTGGACATCTTCTGCTGTGACGGGCAGTACACCCACGATGTGTTCATCAAGTGGTTCGGCGCAACGGATGCGTCCATGCTCTGGTGCGGCCGTCCCCGTGAGGATGAGCTCATGGAAATGACGGATGCCGACCGTTCCCGTGTGCGCAAGGATCTAGGCATTGCCGATGACACCAAGGCAATTCTCTACATGCCCACCTGGCGTGAGGGCAAGCTTCCGGCCATCGATCAAGCGCTGTGGGAAAAGACGCTTGGTTCCGGCTATTGCGTGCTGACTCGCGCCCATCATTTCACGAAAGAAGCGTCCAGCGTGCATGCAAACAGCACGTTCTGGAAAGACGTGTCTGATTATCCCAACGTTAATGAGCTGTACATGGCGGCAGATATTCTGATTTCTGACTATTCCAGCGCCTTCTTTGATTATGGTCTGCTGAAGAAGCCCATGATCTGCTTTGCACCGGATTACAACGATTACAAGGCAAACTATGGCCTGTTCATGGATCTGGAAAAGGAATTCCCCCATGGCGTTATGCGAAACGAAAACGACGTGCTGAAGCATATCGTCACCATGGATGACGAGCAGGAATCTGCGAAGTGCGGCGCCTACTGTGCAAGCTATGTAACCCATGACCAGAATGCCACGGCGGCATGCATGAACCGAATCTGTGAATTACTGAATGGCGAGGAACATCAATGAACATCGCAGTCATATTTGCCGGCGGCGTGGGCAAGCGAATGAACTCCAAGGATCGGCCGAAGCAGTTTCTGCTGGTTCACGGCAAGCCCATCATCGTCCACACCATCGAGCTGTTTGAGCATCATCCTGAGATTGACGGGATCATTGTGGTCTGCCTGGAGGACTGGATCCCCTACATGCAGGACATGCAGTACCGCTATCGGCTGGATAAGATCGGCAAGATTGTCCCCGGCGGTGCGACCGGCCAGCAGTCCATTTACAACGGTCTGTGTGCCGCAGAAGAAGTTTATGGTGTGGAAGACAACATCGTGCTGATTCATGACGGTGTCCGCCCGCTGATTACGAGCCAGACCATTTCCGACAACATTGCCTCCGTCAAGGCCAACGGTTCTGCCATCACCTGCAAGCTGGCCACGGAAACGGTCATCCTGGTGGATGAAAATGCCAAGGTCTGCGAAGTGCCGAACCGTGCGGCATGCCGTATGGCGCAGGCACCTCAGAGCTTCTACCTGAAGGATATTCTTGGCTTGCACCGTCAGGCCCTGAAAGACGGCGTGACCAACATGATCGACTCTTGCTCCATGATGCGCCACTACGGCGAGAGCCTGTCCGTGGTCATCGGGCCGACGGAGAACATGAAGATCACCACGCCGGACGACTTCTACACCTTCCGCACGCTGTACGACGTGCGGGAAAACGAGCAGCTGAACGGTGGTGACTGACCCATGACCGTAGTGGAAGAAGATCTGGACAGGATTGCCCAAACCATTGCGGAGCTCGACTTCACCGGCAAGACGTTCTTCATTACCGGTGCTACGGGACTGGTTGGTTCCATGCTGGTGAAGGCACTTTGCTGGGCAAACGACCACTATGCGCTGAAGAATCAAGTGATTGCTCAGCTTCGCAATCCTGCCAAGGGCGATCAGATTTTTGCCGGATGCACGGGCATTGCGTACTGCGTGGGTGACATCCGTGATCTCCTCCACTGGGACGGCGATGTGGATTACATCATCCATGCCGCCAGCGAAACCAAGTCGAAGAACATGGTGGAGCATCCCGTGGAGACTCTATGGACAGCGCTCTGCGGATCGAAGAACGTGCTGGACTTTGCGAAGGCCAAGCAGGTTACAAAAATGGTCTACCTGTCCTCCATGGAGGCTTTCGGTGCGGTAACCTCTGACGGCCGTGCCGCTGAGAACATGCTGGGAACCATCGATCTGACCAAGCCCCGCAGTTGCTATCCGGAAAGCAAGCGCATGGTGGAAAACATGTGCGCCTGCTATCACGCGGAGTATGGTACGCCGGTAACCATGGCACGTCTGGCGCAAACCTTCGGTGCAGGCGTCCCGGCCGATGATACCCGCGTTTTTGCCCAGTTTGCCCGCAGCGCCATCCGCGGCGAAGACATTGTTCTCCACACGCAGGGCGCATCCTGTGGAAATTACGTCTATAC
>CAVBFK010000285.1:0-5284 GCA_963594395.1 Lachnospiraceae bacterium | reverse complement strand
TGACTGGTATCCTTCATCGCATCGGCAACGATGTTGCTGAGTTGCTTCTCCGCCGCACAGGCAGAGGGTGAGACTACCGAAAAGGTATACCGCACCTACATCACCAGTGACTGTCCTGTACTGAACGCACATGACTCCGTTGAAACGTCGCTGGAAACGCCGCTGACCTATTGCTCCGCTACGCTCTTCCGCGCTGTGCCGGATGACGATGGCCTCGGCTATCATTACATCGGCGATATTGCCTCTGAGCTGCCCATCAAGGTGGACGATTACACCTGGCAGATCAAGATTGATGAAAACGCTCGCTGGGCCAATGGTGAAGCGATCAACGCAGACACCATGATCTACTCCTTCCAGATGCTGCTGGATCCTGTTCTGGCCAATAAGATGGCTGACTTCCTGTCCGACTACACGATCACCATCGTGAACGCCAAGGATTACAGCCTGCAGGGCACCAGCAACACCATCTCTTGGGATGATGTCGGCATCAAGAAGATCGATGACTATACCATCGAAATTCACACGACGTCCGTCAACACCCAGACCGACGTGTGCAGCCACTTCACCAACCGTGCTACTGCCCCCGTGTATGAGCCCATGTATGAAGCCGGCATGAATGAGGACCGTACGTCCACGACCTACGGCACCTCCATTGACAACTGGATGAGCTGCGGCCCGTACACCCTGGATACCTGGACCTATGACTCCATCCAGATCTACAAGAAGAACCCCGATTACTGGCACAGCGATCTGTTCCACTACGACAGCGTTGAGGTTCGCGTGATCCCCGAGATGAATGCCCGTGTGGAGCTGTGGGAGCAGGGTCTGCTGGATGATTTGACTCCTGACGCTAACACCATCGAAACCTACATCGATGATCCTCGCATGGTGTCCTACGACACGCTGACTGTTTACCACATTGACGTGAACTGCTCCAACCCCGATAACCCCATCTGCTCCTCCATCAACTACCGTAAGGCACTGTACCATGCCATGAACCGTGAAGTCATTGCCCATAACTTGTTCGGCTATCAGGAGCCCAGTGGCACCTATGTCAACGGTCAGGCCGGTCTGATGAGCGAATCCGGTCTCACCTATCGCGAAAGCGAATACGGCAAGGCAGTGACCGAGCTGGTGGAATCCTGGGGTCCCTACGGCTACAATCCCGAGCTGGCTCGTGAGTATCTGGCCAAGGCCTATGAAGAATGCGGCGTGTCCGATGACACCGTCATCACCCTGACCATGGCTTTCAATGAGTCTGATACTGCTTGGAAGGCCACTGCCGAGTACCTGATGGAAGAATTCCCTGTTATCTTCGAGGGCAAGATTCAGATCAAGATCGTGACCTACGCCGGCATGACCACTTCTGACTACAAGAAGACCACCGACAGCTGGGATCTGTCCCCCAACGACTGGTCTCGCGGTGCTTCCCGTACCTATCCTTACACCTGCTTCTACTACTACCTGAGCTCCTATGCTTCTCATCCGAACAACTTCCTGGATGCAGATTTCGAAGCACAGTATGCAGTGGTTGACTCCGTGAAGGAAGACTACACCAAGATGCTCGAAGAGACTGCAAAGCTCGAAGAGATCTACCTGGAGAAGGTCATCAACATTCCTATGGTGCAGGAAGTGAAGTACCAGATGTTCTCCGATCGTCTGGAGTTGCCTGTGCAGACCTACATTCCCGGACTTGGCTGGGGCACCTGCTTCGGTGACATTGCTGAGTAATTTCCCGTAAATCTTATAAGGTGCATGGATGTGCTGATCCTGTTGGTGCATCCATGCACCTTACCGTTCATTTTATTACGATGCCTTAACGAACTGACTTATCCGCGGTTCCACGGCAAGAGTGGAGGGCCTTGATGTTCAAGTATATCCTGGGCCGTATCGGCGCCATGCTTCTGACGCTTTTCTTGGTCATGACCCTGTCCTTCTGGGTCATTCGCCTGATGCCTATGAGCATCTTTGAAAACCCTGAAGTCTCCCCTGAGATTCAGGCAAAGCTGGAAGCAGAAATGCATCTGAACGAGCCGATGCTGACCCAATACTACTATTTTATCGAGGGTATTGTTACCCGCGGTGACTTCGGTACGTCCGTCAAGGTTCGTCCCGGTCTGGATGTTTTCGAAATTCTGTCTACCCGCATTCCGCCCACGGTGGTGCTGAATGTTTTTTCGCTGATCATCTCGATCCCGCTTGGCATTATTGTCGGCACATGGGCTGCGCTAAAGCGGAATAAGATGACCGACAACATTCTGTCGTTCTTAATCGTTATCTGCATATCGGTGCCGTCATTCGTTTTCGCATCGCTATTGCAATACTGTTTTACCTACCTATGGCCGATTTTCCCGACACTGTATGACTCGCAAGCCACAAGCTTTGGTGCGCAGTTCTACTCCATGATTCTGCCCATCATCGCCTTGGCTTTGGGCCCGATTGCGTCCATCGCCCGGTATCTGCGCGGCGAATTGATTGAGACGCTGTCCTCTGAGTACCTGCTGCTGGCACGCACCAAGGGTCTGTCCCGCACGGAGGCAACGGTGAAGCATGCCTTCCGTAATTCTCTGGTACCCATCGCTAACACCATCATTCCTATGATCACCGGCATCATGGGCGGTTCTCTGGTGGTGGAGAAGATGTTCGCCGTTCCCGGCATGGGCGGTTTGCTCATTGACTCCATCCTGGCAGGTGACCACTTCCTGACGGTGGCTCTGTTGATCTTCTACTCTGCGATTTCTCTGTTCACGATTCTGATTGTGGACATTTCCTATGGCATTATCGATCCTCGTATCCGTGTGGGAGGTGGCAAGTAAATGATTATTGAAGATCGCAATCATCTCCCTGAGGAGCTTGAAAACATCCCTGAAGAGGAATTTGAGCCCATTGGCAAAGTGGAATTCCACGATGAGGAATTCAAGACGAAGCCCATTGGCTTTTACCGCGATGCATGGCAGCGCCTTCGCAAGAGCAAGCTGTCCATGATTTCGCTGGCTATTATCCTGATCATTATTGGCCTTGCTATCGTTGTGCCGAACGTTACGGGCTACTCCTATACCCAGCAGAACGTCAGCCAGAAGAACCTTCCTCCGAAGATTCCGCTGCTGGAAAAGCTCGGCATTGCTGACGGCACCATGGTGCTGACCAACCGCAAGAAGTCTTCTCTGGAAGATACCAGCCGCTACCCCGAAGGCTGTGTGCTGGAGATCATCAACGAGTACGAAGCCAAGGGCGTTGTCGTGGTTGACATCAAGGTTGACTATTATGCCTACTGCGGCGTGCCCGAAGGCGAATATCACTGGTTCGGCACCGATTACCTGGGACGTGATATTATGACACGTCTATTCAAGGGTACACGTATTTCTTTGTTGATCGCCTTCATTTCCGTCATAACCAATGTCGTAATCGGCGTCATTTACGGCTCCATTGCAGGCTACTACGGCGGCAAGGTGGATATGATCATGACCCACTTTGCAGAAGTGCTGGATGGTCTGCCCTACATCGTGGTAACCATTCTGTTCATGATCTTGTTTGGCTCGGGCATGTTCTCCATCATTCTGGCATTGACGGTGACCGGCTGGATCGGCACGGCACGCCTGATTCGTGCACAGTTCTACCGCTTCAAGGGACGTGAATATGTCCTTGCCGCGCGGACGCTTGGCGTGCCTGACCGGAAGCTGATTTTCCGTCACATTCTGCCCAACACGGTGGGTCCCCTGATCACCCGTGCCATGATTGCTATCCCCGGCGCTATTTTCTCTGAATCCTTCCTGGCCTACATCGGCCTGGGCATCAAGCCGCCGGAACCTTCCATCGGTACTCTGCTTTCCACCGGTCAGGATGTGCTGCTACAGTATCCCTATCAGACGCTGTTCCCTGCCGTTCTGATTTCCCTGCTGATGATTGCCTTTAACCTGTTCTCTAACGGACTGCGCGACGCCATGGATCCCACCAGGCGTGGAGAGGATGCGTGATAACGGATGGCGAATGAAATGAATACTACAGAAGCTATGCCGGATGACGTCATCCTGCGCGTTGAAGACCTGCGGGTTTCCTTCCGCACCTATGGCGGTATTGTGCAGGCCGTTCGTGGCGTAAGCTTTGACCTGAAGCGCGGCGAAACGGTCGCCATCGTGGGCGAAAGCGGCTCCGGCAAGTCTGTATCTACCAAGGCTATTATGGGCATCCTTGCGCCCAATGCTATCATTGACAGCGGCCGAATCCTCTATGACGGTATGGACTTGACCAAGGTGAAGGAAGATGACATGCACAAAATCCGCGGACACCGCATCGGCATGGTGTTCCAGGATCCTATGTCTGCCCTGAACCCCATCATGCGTGTCGGCAAGCAAATCACCGAAGTTCTTCGCAAGAAGGGCATGAACAAGGCTGAATCTAAGAAGCGTGCTCTGGAATTGATGGAGGCTGTTGGCATTCCGGATGCAGAGCGCCGTTTCAATCAGTATCCCTTCCAATTCTCCGGCGGCATGCGTCAGCGTATTGTTATCGCCATTGCACTAGCCGGCGACCCTGAAATTCTAATCTGCGACGAGCCCACGACGGCTCTGGACGTAACGGTGCAGGCCAAAATTTTGGAACTGATCAACCGCATCCGTGAAGAGCGTCATCTGTCCGTTATCTTCATCACCCACGACCTGGGCGTGGTGGCCAACATGGCTGACCGCGTGAACATCATGTATGCAGGCCGCATTGTGGAAATGGGCACGGCAGAAGAAATCTTCTTTGAGCCGGCGCATCCGTACACCTGGGCGCTGCTGTCCTCCATGCCTGACCTGCAGACCAAGGATCGTTTGATGGCCATCCCCGGCACACCGCCGAACATGATCTATCCCCCAGCCGGCGATGCCTTTGCCGCCCGCAATCAGTATGCACTGAAGATTGATTTGGAAAAAGAGCCGCCGTATTTCCGCTTGTCGGATACCCATTTGGCGGCCACCTGGCTTCTGCATCCCAAGGCGCCGAAAATCGAGATGCCCCAGCAGTTACAGGATCGTATTAAGCGTATGAAGGAGGCGGCCGCAGATGTCTAACTCTAATGAGAATTACCTTCTGGAGGTCAAGCACCTGTGCCAGTCCTTCACTTCCGGACGTGGTAAAAAGAAAATGACCGTAAAGGCCGTGGATGATGTGTCCTTCGGCATTCATCCTGCAGAGACCTTTGGTTTGGTAGGCGAAAGCGGCTGCGGCAAAACCACAACCGGCCGCTCCATCATTCGCCTGTATGACCCCACAAGCGGTCAGGTTTTCTTTGACGGTCAGGAAA
>CAVBFK010000284.1:0-3033 GCA_963594395.1 Lachnospiraceae bacterium | reverse complement strand
TTGCCCGCGCCATCGTGATGAACCCCGAACTGCTGATTGCTGACGAACCCGTGTCTGCACTGGACGTGTCCATTCAGGCGCAGGTCATCAATCTGCTGAACGAGCTGCGCGACCGGCTGGGCTTGACGATTCTCTTCATTGCCCATGACCTGTCGGTGGTGAAGTATTTCTCTGACCGCATTGGCGTTATGTACTACGGCAAGATGGTAGAGTTGGCGGAAACGGATGAGCTCTTCGCCCATCCCATGCATCCCTACACCCGCTCCCTGCTGTCTGCTATCCCGCTGCCCGATCCGTACAGCGAGCGTGAACGTACAAGAATTGTATACAATTCTCTGCGCGATCACGACTACAGTGTGGAAAAGCCCACTCTCCGTGAGGTCTGCCCCGGACACTTCGTCTACTGCAGCGACTCGGAGGAGCGCAAGTACAAAGAGGAATTCGGACTTTGAGTGAAAACAAGAAATCCAAGGTCGTAGCGATGATCACAGGATACGTCGTCAGCCTGGGTGTGGGCATCGGGCTACTGTTTGTGATCCTGAACAATTACGGCTACACCGAGGCGGAAACCGACGCGGAGCGCTATCGCATCCTGTGCGATGCCTTCACGATCCCCGGCCTGACGCTGATGCTGTGCGCGGCACTCGTCAACGTGTACAATCGCGGTGCCTTCACCGGCGTCACCTATGGCCTCCGTCGTACGCGGGAGATTGTGCTTCCCTTCATCAAGTGGGAGTACATCAAGTACCCCGAGTACAAGAAGCGTAAGGAGAAAAAGAAGGTCAAGGGCTACTCCTTCCTCTTTTTCACCGGCCTTGCGCTGACCCTCCCCGCGGTGTATTTCATGATCCGCTTCTACCAGGTGAGATAATGGAAATCGTCTGCGAAAGAGATGCTCTTTCGCAGACGATTTTTTGCTTTTGAGAAAATGAAATCAGGTGCAATGCTGTATTATGGCGCATCAAGAATGAAGAAAAAATGGATGATGATCACCAGCAAATACTTGACAACAATGTAAAAGCAATTTATAATGACAGTGAGTCATCTGGAATGACATAGTGATGTCAAAACAAAGGATTTCCCTTCCCGTTTACGGGCCTTTAGAGGCTCTGCCGCGCAAGCGGCTTTTTTCATAGTAAGGTAAACTGCGTTCATCAACCAACACGAAAATGAGAAAGAGGTAAGCAAAAATGAGAGAGTATAGCATTGCACTGGATATCGGAACGAATTCTGTTGGTTATGCCGCAGTGGATGAACGCGGAAGACTGCTGCGCTATCACAAGCGGCCGATGTACGGCTCTGTCATTTTTGATCAAGCGAATACAGCCGTTGATCGGCGTACGAGCCGCTCTACTCGTCGCCGCTTGGCGCGCAAAAGGAATCGCACGCGCGAACTGCAGGATCTTGTGCTCCCTGACATGGAGAAAGTCGATCCGGAATTCTTCCATCGCATGGATGAGGCGTTCCTGTTGCCGGAAGACTGCCAGTATGAGAAGCTGTACCTGAAGTTGCCCAAGGCGCTGTTCGTGGACGGCTCTGTTTCTGTTGGCTCGTATAGGGCAGATGCGCCGACGATCTATCACATCCGTAAAGCGCTTGCGGAAAGCGAGAAGCAAGCGGATCTGCGGTATGTTTATTTAGCCATGCACCATATCATCAAGTACCGCGGCAACTTCCTCATGGAAGGTCAGCAGATGGTGCAGGCGAATGCGGAAGAAGATATGCGCGAATTGCTGGAGAATCTCAGTGATCCGGACGGAATCGCATGCGGATTCCAGACGGAGGACGGCACGGCCAAGGCTATTTGCAAAGTGATGAGAAATCAATCACTCAATAAAAGTGCCAGAGCTGATCAAATCAAGGAGCTTCTGCATCCTGGAAAAGATAAAACGGCCCAGAATGCGGCCAAAGCGTTTGCGGCATTGCTGGTGGGTAATGTTGGCTCGCTAGAAGCAATTCTGGGCTATGAGGAAAGCGAACCTGAAGAAAAAACGTCTTTTGCAAAACCTGACTTTGATGAAGAAACCTATGCCGCCGCTATGAGCGAGGATAAGGCTGAAGTGTTTCGGCAGATGGTGAAGCTCTATCGCTGGCAACTGTTTGCTGATATGCAGAAGGATGGCGGCACCATCTCCAGCATGATGGTGGAACGCTATGAAAAGCACGGAAAGGATTTGCAGGCACTAAAGCGATGGGTGAGAGCCTATGCGCCTGATCAGTTTGAGCCGCTTTTCCGCAAGGATGATAACCCCAAGGGTTACGCAGCCTATACCGATCATCTCCGCAAACCCAAGGAATATAAGGCGGAGAAGCTTAAGAAGTGCAACCAGGACGATTTCTATAAGGCACTGAGTGCTGTGCTGAAAAGCAACAAGTCAGAGGAAGCTGTGAAGGCCGCAAAGCCCATGCTGGATGCGATGCAAGAAGCAAATGGCTTCTTGCCCCTTCAGCGAATCAATTTGAACGGTCAGATTCCGAACCAGATTCAGGCCGCAGAAATGGAGAAGATTCTTGAACACCAGGGGCAATTCTATCCGTCTATTCGGGAAAATAAGGAAAAGATTCTCAGCCTGTGCACGTTCAGATTGCCGTATTATGTGGGCCCACTGAACAGCAACAGTCCCTTCCAGCAGTGGATTGTCCGCGATGAGACGCAGAAGGTGCATGCCTGGAACTTCTTCGATGTGGTGAACCAGACGGAAACGGCCATGGGCTTTATCAATCACCTGACCAACCACTGCACCTATCTCCCTGACGAGGACGTTTTGCCGCTTCACTCGCTTCTGTATGAAGAATATCTGGTGCTGGACGAGCTGAACCGCGTTCGGGTTCGGGTGAAGGAGAAGGATTATTTCATCCGCGATGCATCTCTGAAGAAGCGCATCATGGAGGAGCTGTTTGCAAAGCGTAAGTCCGTATCGAATAAGGAATTTGCCAAGTGGCTGCGGCAAAATACCGCCTATACGGACGTTACCGAAAATGATATCACAGGCACCCATGAAGAGAAAAAGTTCATGGCAAGCCTGCGCACAC
>CAVBFK010000283.1:0-9988 GCA_963594395.1 Lachnospiraceae bacterium | reverse complement strand
GATACTTGCCCATGACAATGCCGGGCAGGCTGACCGGGCTGGTTAACAGCAGCTGATCCGTCTTCTTCTGGCGCTCTTCAGCCAGCAGACGCATGGTCAGCACAGGGGAAAGCAGCATCCACAGGTAGCTCATCAGGCCGATGAAGGTCATCAAGTCGCTGGAACGCTGACTGAGAATCTGCATGTAAAACAATACGGAGCTCAGCGCCAGAAAAACGCCTGTGAACACATAGCCCACAGGGGTGTAATAATAGCTCTGCAGCTCCCGCTTCCAAACGGCGATCACGCTTTCATCTCCTTAATTTTCATTGGTGGCGCGGAGGAAGACTTCTTCCAGGGTGTCCTTCACGGGCATCAAGAGCCGCAAAGGTGCATCAATGGCGCACAGCAGGCGGAATAGCTGGGTGGCAGGATCGCCGCGGTCGTTGCCCTTGGCGGTGCATTCCAGTTCCACTTGGGTCAGGCCGGGCTCGGGATCGGGCAGAACCTTCACGCGGCGAACACAGCTTAGTCCCTGCAGCGAAGGCAGAAGCTGTGCCTTCCGCCCTACAATAATGGCGCGCAGGCGAATGATGTCGTCATTGGTGGTCAATTCGCTCATGTCGGCCTCACGGATGAGCCGCCCCTTGTGGAGGATGACCACCCGCTGGCACAGCTGCTGAATCTCCGACAGAATGTGGCTGGAGAAGATCACCGTGTGGTTTTCACCCAGGTGACGCATCAGCTCGCGGATCTCCACCACCTGCCGGGGGTCAAGACCCACCGTAGGCTCGTCCAGCACCAGAATGGGCGGATTGCCGCACATGGCCTGTGCCACGCCCACACGCTGGCGGTAGCCCTTGGACAGGCTGCCCAGTAGACGCTCGGAAACTTCGCGAAGGCCGCACTCCTTCATAATCTCCTTGATATGGGCATCCATGGCGGAGGACTTGACCTCGCGCAGACTGCACACAAACTTCAGGTAGGAGGTGACGGTCATCTCATCATACAGCGGGGGACGCTCGGGCAGATAGCCGATGCGGCGTTTGCATTCCCGCGGCTGTTTCAGCATATCCATGCCTTCGACCAGCACTTGACCGGAGGTCGGGGGAAAATAACCGGTTAGCATATTCAGCGTGGTGGTTTTGCCGGCGCCGTTCTGCCCCAGGAGGCCGACAATCTGGCCGGCAGGGGCACTGAAGGATAGATCCTTTACGGCCTCGTTGTTGCCATAGCGCTTCGTAGCTTTCACTAATTCAATCATGGTGGTAAGATTCCTTTCTGTTCACCTGACTATTATACCAAGAAGAAAGGCTTGTGTGTGTGAATAATCTGTAAAAGCGGAAAAGCTTTAGGAAATAACCTGCCGATTTCAAGGGCAAAATGCTTGAAAAATCGTTATTTGCACGGAGATTGCCGCGTAGATTGCACTTTTCATGATTTTGTGCTACACTAAAGGCGGAGGAAACGTTAAGTTCATCAGACTCGTAGGAGAGAAGGACGTTTCCGATATAAGGAGGAATCTTGCATGAAGACGAACTCTGTGATTACGATTGGCCGTCAGTTCGGTTCCGGCGGACGCTATGTTGGCCGCCTTTTGGCAGAAAAGCTTGATATCCCTTTCTATGATAAGGAACTGCTCACCGAGGCTTCCAAGGAGAGCGGCATTTGCGAAGAGATCTTTGAGGATCACGACGAGAAGCCTACCCGCTCCCTGCTGTTCTCTCTGGTAACGGGCGTGCAGATGCATGCCGATGCCAGCAGCATGTACATGGATATGCCCCTGAACCATAAGATCTTCCTGGCTCAGTTTGATGCCATCCGCAAGATTGCTTCTCAGGGCCCCTGCGTGATCGTTGGCCGCTGCGCTGACTATGTGCTGCGCGACACGCCTAATGAGATCAGCTTCTTCGTGAAGGCTGATATGAACAGCCGTGTTGCCCGTGCCGTACGCTACTACGGTGTGGATCCTCAGAAGGCTGAGGAGACCCTGCGCAAGGCTGACAAGCAGCGTGCAAACTACTACAACTACTACGCGACCGCCACCTGGGGCGATGTGAATAACTACGACCTGTGCGTGGATACGGGCGCTGTCGGCGTGGAAGGTGCGGTGGACGTGATGGTTCACTTCATCGAACTGCGCGAGAAGTTCTTTAATGAAAACAAGTAAGCGCTGTAGCGCGTGTCTTCTGGCGATGATGCTGGCGGTGTGCCTGCTGTGCTCCTCTGCCTTGGCAGAGCTTCCATGGCAAACGGCAACGACCACCGGCCAGCAGAAACTGCAGGAGTACATTACCCGGGTGAATGAAAATCTGCAGAGCCTCGGCGCACAGACCATCAATTCCCTTTTCTTTGAGGGAACGGAGCAGGCAGTGCTTGGCGTTACGGGGGCAGATAATGCGGACATCCCCGAGGGCGTGGAGATCACCATCTCCATGTACACGGATTCGCTGAATATTCTTCAGCTCCGTTGCTCGGATACCTCGCAGTTTGCCAATCTGGCAGGTGCATGCATCCAGGCGGCCAACCCGAATACCCTGACCTTGTCAGAGGCAGTGGCATCCCCGGCGGAGTATGCCAAGAAGGCCATGGCCGATCCCGGCAATTCCTTTGAAGAGGAAGTGCAGGAGCTGAACGGAACATCCCCTAAGGCGTATTATGCCTATTATCCCAATCAGTATCATGATGGGGTAAGCTGGATACAGATGACATTGGTGTTCCCTATGGCAGGCTATGACGAGACCGGTGTGTACGGCACCCCTGTGCCTACCACGGAGGATGATGAAGAATACGAGGGCTACAACCCCAGTGATGATTTGACCCATTTGGAGATCTTCACCACGGCGACGCCCGAACCGGATTCTCCTGCGGGAATCGAAGAAGAAAAAGAAAAGAGCAAATAAGGATGCGGGTTTTCTGCATCCGATAAGAGATGATTCTGTGCAGAGTCATCTCTTTTTTGAATCAACCGGGCGATAGACAGTGCGAAAAAATGTTTGTATAAAAAAGAAAATATGCCAGGAAAGCTATTGCATTCTATGGGAAATTGTGCTACACTCCAAAACGTAGCCAGAAAAAGGATGTAATCACTAGACCCTTGAAACATCATGATAGGTTACGTCATCATCTGCTAAAATGCATGGAATCAACTGGCAAGAAGGAAACGACATGAGCCATTCCGTCAAGAAAGTTTGGAATATCATCAGCGGCACGCTGATGGCGCTGGTTGTCATCTTGGCACTTCTGCTGGTAGGCGCAAGGCTTGTGGGCTTGCAGGTGTTTGATGTACTGTCCGGCTCCATGGAGCCGACGTACCACACCGGCTCGGTCATCTACGTGAAAGAGGTCGACCCTGCCGATATTCAGGTGGGGCAGGTCATTACTTTCAAGCGGGACGGAACCACTGTGGTGACGCACCGCGTGGTGGAAATTGTCACCGATGAGGATGACCCAACGGCAATCAGCTTCCGCACCAAGGGCGATGCCAATGAATCCGAGGACGGCGGCCTGGTCACGCGCCAGAATGTCATCGGTACCCCGGTCTTCACCATTCCGTATCTGGGTTACGTGGCTGAGTACGTTCAAAACCCGCCGGGCATGTACGTCGCCATTTGCGCCGGAGCGATTCTTCTGCTGCTGGTACTTCTTCCTGATCTTTTTACCGAGGATGAGAAGAAGAAAACCGCCGGCAAAAAGGCGCAGGCCGATGCTCCGTCAGATGTCTATGATCCCCAGGCACCCGTATCTGCTGAACGAACGGCGCGGCTGAGGCAGATGGCGGAAACGGTTTTGTCAGATGACGAGCTGTGGTCTTTGGATGACCGCTTGTCCGAAGGGCCGCTGACCCAGGGCGAATATTGGGAAATCCGCGAGTACATGGAACAGTTGGAGAAGAACACTTTGCAGTAACGTCCCTTTGCTGAACAAGGTCTCTGCTGTGTAGGACACAGAGAACATACAATCAACGTTGGAGGAGAAGGAAAATGAAGAAGAAAATCGTCGTCATTTGTCTGTGCATTGCTCTTGTGGCAACGGCCGCTGTGAGCGCGACGCTGGCGTACTTGACCGATACCCAGTCTGTCAAGAACACGTTCACCATCGGCAATGTCAAGATTCAGCTGCTTGAATCCAGCCTGCATCGTGAAAATGCCGGCGTCGAGAACGGCAAGACTTCTACTTCTGAACTGTGGTCCGATGTTGCCAAGGAAGGCTCCGGCAATACCAGCGCATACAAGGCTGGCGACACCTACTACACGGATGCACAGATCGAGGCAAATGCCGCTCAGTATAAGTGCGATAACGTAAAGCTCAACCCCGGTCAGTCCTATCACAAGATGCCCTATGTGAAGAACACCGGCGCAAACGATGCCTACATCCGTATCCGCGTCATGATCCCTGCTGATCTGGATACCGAAATCCTGAACAGCAGCATGTACACGAGCAGTGCTATGAATAGCAAGGAATTCACCTTGGCCTATGATGACAGTGCCAGCGTGGTACGTGATGGCATCAAGTACAATGTGTACACCTTCACCCGCATTGATCCTCTGAAGGCTGGCGAAATGACCTATTGGAACGTTTGGGGCACCATCCACATGGATTCCGACGTTACCAACGAAGAGCTGGCTGAGTTCTTCGGCGAAGGCAAGGCCTATGCTGACGGCACCTTCCCTGTGCTGGTTGAGGCTGATGCTATCCAGGCTGATGGCTTTGCAGATGCTACTGCCGCTTTCACGGCCTTTGATGCCCAGTAATTTTCCCCAACCTACAAGAACAGCGTATCGGACGAAAATCCGATACGCTGTTTTCTTTTGCCATTATTGAATTTTCCCGCAGCAATTCTTGTACTTCTTACCGCTACCGCAGGGGCAGGGATCATTGCGGCCAACCTTGGGCTTTGGTGTATCCGGCTTGGAATCCTGTGCAAACGCTTCTGTAAGGGTATGCCCCTTAAATTGCCAAATTGGTATATTCCGAAGAAGCGTATCAAACATTTTCTCTTCCTTGGGTGTCAAGGGCTTGCTGTAATGGATATCATCCAGCATGTCAGAAAGAGCGGAGTCCGGATCAAATTGAAAATCGTTATAAAGCTGGTTCAGTGCATCTTGCGAATCAATGGCGGAAATCTTTTTTTGCTTCAGCCATTGCAGAGCGTTTTCAAAGCATGGCAATGCAGTGGTAATATTCTGTGATGCATGCAAGATCGTATCGGAAGAGAAGTGAGCATAAGAGAGACTGGAAGATTCCTTTAAGCCGTTATAGAAGTCTTCCTGAAAATCGTATCCATCTTCTGTGCTCGTAGTGATTTCTGGATTGAAGAGATAGGCGGTTTGATCAAAAAATCTGGTATTTTCATAAGTAAAGAAAAACTTGAAAAGAAATGCATGAAGGAAGGCATGGTCCTCCTCTTCATCTGCATCGTCAGTGCGAATTTGGTTGTAGACATCGCTATTGGAGAAGAGCGTGCAAAGATCCTGGACGCTGATGATTCCATAGAGGCAAAGGGCGCCAAACATGAAACTGTACAGAATGTCGGCGAAAGCAATTGTATCGCTTTCTTCTTTAGAAAGGTTGGATAGATGATCCCAAAGCTCGGGGCAAATAGTCCAATGTTTTGCGTAGGGATAAGCCAAGCCGAGTTTACCCAGAATGATCAACGCATACATAAGCTCAGGATGATCATCTAACTGTTCATTGGCTATCTTTTCCTGACGCATGAAGGGCATCAGCGCATTAATTCCGCTCTGACCAAGATTGATATCAACAGCGTAAAAACTTGATTTATCGTTCAGGGATTCTAAAATGTCCTTGATGAGCGTTGCTTTTGTTTGCTTGGACGCCCAAGGCTTTGCAGGATCATGAAGGATAGCAGCTGTTTGAAGCAGTTCTTCCTTGGTCAACTGTTGAAGGTTCTTTTCAATGGTCGGCACAGCCATCACTCCTTGTCACGCATCAGGTCATACATCATAATGCCCGCGGCAATAGCGGCATTAAGGGATTCTGCTCCGCCGCGCATGGGCAGACGCAGACGATGGGTTGCCTCGGCCTGTACCGCAGGGGAAACACCGTTGCCTTCGTTGCCGATGATCAGGCAGAATTTCTCGCCGACAGGTTCCCGGTGGAAGAACGGCGTGCCGTCCAGCTGGGAGGAAAGAATGCTCCAACCTTCTTCCCGCATGGTGTGCAGGGTGTCGGCAAGATGGTCGGTGATGGTAATCGGCATGCGGAAGATACTGCCCATGGTGGCACGCAGTACCTTGGGGCTGAACACATCGGCACACTTGTCGCTCATGATCACGCCGTCAAACCCGGCGGCATCGGCTGTGCGCAGGATGGTTCCTACGTTGCCGGGATCCTGCACGTCATCCAGTGCCAGTAGGCAGGAACCTGCGGCCTGAACGGTCTGCATCCGCACGATGGCGGCAATGCCTTGGGGCGTTTTTGTGTCGCATACAGCGGCTAGCACGTGGTCGGGCAGAAGGTACGCTTCCACGTTTTCTGGCACGCAGAAATCCTGCACGTGGCTTTCACCTACAAGTACCGTTTCCACCAGGAAGGAAGAAGTCAGTGCTTCTTCCACCATTTTGCGGCCCTCTACCAGGAAACAGCCGCTTTCCTTGCGGCCTTTGCGGTCCTTTAGTCCGCGCCAGGCAACGATCTTGGGGTTCTTAAGGCTGGTCAGGGATTCCATGAGGTTCAGCCTCCTTTGCGTCAGCGCGCATGTTCAGCAGCATACCAATGGCAACGGCAATGCCGCCGAGCACCGTGCCCAGGGAGAAGCGTCCGGCAAAGGCGTCAATGATCACGCCGGAGAAAATTTCACCCACAAAGGTGATCACGGACATTTGCAGGGCAGACAGCCGCGGAGTGGCCACATTGCACAGGAAGATGCCCAGTGCACCAACCACGCCGCCCAGGTACATGGTGAAGGGCTGGCCTGCGGCAGGGAAAGCGGTCTTCATGGAGAAGCCGGAAACGGCAAACACCAGGAAGCTACCCGTAAGGCCGGTCACATAGTTCATGAACGTGGAGTGACCAACGCCGGCGGTTTCTGCCAGGGAGGCATTGATGGTGCGGGCAATCACGATGGTGTATCCGCTTAGGAAGCCCAGCACAATGGCCAGAATCAAGCTGCTGCCGCTGCCGATCTTGCCGTTGGAAAGCACGAGCATAAGCAAGCAGCCCACGGTCATGATGGCAATGGCAAAGAGCTTTTCCACACGGAAGGGATGCTTCGCAGCGCCGAAAAGACCGAAGTGATCCACAATGGCGGAGCAGGTAATCTGCCCCAGAAGCATGAGTACCAGGTTCAACGTTACGCCCAGCACTTCGATGCTTGTATTGGAGCAGAACACGGTGAGAATACCCACCACGCCGCCAAGATACTGATGCCACTGCGCCTTCTGCTTGCGGCGTCCCCATCCGCACAGCACGGCGGGAAGCAGGGCAATGAGTCCTGCCAGGTGAATGAAGGTGGTGGAGGCCCAGTTGCCGTAGGTGGAAGAAAGCGTTGCGTTGAAGGAGTTCATAACGGTGATCAGCACACCGTAGAAACCTGCGATCAGACTATACTTCATAAATGACTGTTTCCATCCGTTTCTGTTGCTTAGTTGGTGCCGCGGAAGCCCTTGCCGATGATTTCACCGGTGTTGGTGATGAGGATGAAGGCCGTGGGATCCACCCGCTTGACTTCCCGGCGGAGCAGCACAGCCTCCCGGCGGTTGATGACGGTGAGAATCACCGTGCGGCCTTCGTGGGTGTATGCGCCTTCGCCGTGAAGTTCCGTGGCGCCGCGCTTGAGGTTTACCGTAATGTAATCCACAATTTTTTCCGGGTGGGAGGTAATGATGTGGAAACATTTGTGGGTGTTGATGTTTTCAAGCACCATGTCCACCATGACCGACTTGATGATCAGTCCCAGCACGCAGAAGATGCCGGTTTCCATGCCGAAGGCCACACAGGCGGCCAGGGTGATGATACAGTCCGAGCACATCAGCGCCGTGCCGATGTTCAGACTGGTGTATTTGCGCAGAATCATGGCCACAATGTCCGTACCGCCGGAAGAAGCATCCAGGTTAAACAGAATGGCCGAACCCACGGCAGGCAGACCCACGGCGAACAGAAGCTCTGCAAAGGGCTGGGAGGTCATGGGACCGTCCATGGGCAGTACAATTTCCATTAGCCGGATAAAGCCGGAGGACAGCAGGGACGTGTAAGCGGTCTTCACACCAAAGCCCTTGCCGAATACCGCAAAGCCGATGAGCAACAGGATGATGTTGATTACCGTCACAAAGGTGCCGGGGGTGATGCTGGGAAAATAGTGGGCAAGCACAACGCTTAAGCCGCTGACACCGCCGGTCGAAAAGTTATTTGGAAACTTGAAGAAATAGATGCCTGCGGACATGATGAGCGTGCCCAGCGTAATGAGCCCCCATTCCTTCACCGTTTTGTTCAGCTCGATCTTTTTTGCCATGTTTGGCGATCCTCCTGCGTGAACTGTCGTATGAATGAAACGTTCCCTATTATAGCACGAGGAAAAACATGTGACAAGCAAGAAAGCAAGGAAAATCAAGCACTTCGGGAATAAAAACCGAAATGCAGGACGCGGCAAAATCTCCTGCAGAAACGGTCCTAAAAGTCTGCTTTATCCGTAATGAATGCAGCTGATTGCGCAAAAACACGCAGAATGTATGCTTCATTTCCAGTTCACAGTTCCTTGTTAGAATACGGCCGTAGTCTTGAAATGGAGGAAGAACCCATGAAGAAGAACAAGAAACTCCGCAACGTTGCAATCATTGTGGTGGTGCTGGCAGCGATTGCGGCCGTGGTGATTGTGAACATGCAGAAGAATAGTGCAGCGGCTTATACCACGGAAACTGCCCGTACGCAGGATATTCACACCTATTATACATTCTCCGGCAATATTGAGCCGGAAGATGCCGTGGTGATCACGGCTACCCAGCGCGGCACGGTGAAGGAACTGAAGTTTGAAGAAGGCGACACCGTATCGGAAGATGACGAGGTGATCGTTCCGAAATCCGGCACGAAGGTGAAGTCCACCATGGACGGTACCATCTCGGATATTTATGTGGAGGAGGGCGACGACTACGTCCCCGGCGATCAGCTGTTCCGCGTGGCAGATTATGCCCATCCTGTCCTGAAAATTAAGGTGGACGAGTATGACGTGTCTGCCCTGAAAAAAGGCATGACTGTGGATGTGAAGGTGCATGCCACCGGCGAGACCCTGACGGGTACCATTGTCCGCATTGCGCAGGAAGCCACGGTTTCCGGCGATGTGGCCTACTATGAAGCAAAAATCTCCCTGCCCCAGGACGGCACACTGGCCATGGGTCTGACCTGCGAAGTCAGCGTTTCCCGCGAGAGTGCCGAGAATGCCACCACGGTGTCCATGGACGCCATCCAGTATGACGACGACGGCAAGCCCTATGTGTACTGCTATGGCCGCGGCGATGACATTGTGAAGCAGACCGTGACCCTGGGCATCAACAACGGCAGCATTGTGGAAGTAAAGGACGGCATCAAGAGCGGCGAGACCATCCTGATTCCCAAGTCCTCGGCCCTGGCCATGATGTCCTCCATGACGAGCAAATGAGGTGTGGACATGGAAGATGTGATTCTGTCCATGCGGCAGATTGTGAAGCAGTATCCCATGGGGGATGAAATCCAAACGGTGCTGAAGGGCATCGACATGGATGTAAAGAAGGGCGAGTTTGTAGCCGTGCTGGGACCTTCCGGCTCCGGCAAAAGCACCCTGATGAATATTATCGGTTGCCTGGATACGCCCACGTCCGGCAGTTATGTTCTCAACGGGCGGGATGTCGGCGGACTGAGCGAGGATGATCTGGCTCAGGTTCGCTCCAAGGAAATCGGGTTTATCTTTCAGTCCTTTCAGTTGCTGAAGCGGCAAACGGCACTGGAAAATGTGGAACTTCCACTGATCTACAGCGGCATGCACGACCGGGAACGCCGGGCAAGAGCCAAGCAGATG
>CAVBFK010000282.1:0-3249 GCA_963594395.1 Lachnospiraceae bacterium | reverse complement strand
CCCTACCAGGGGCGCCGCCCCTGGACCCTGCAAGGGACTTCGTCCCTTGACCCGTTATTTCATTATTGATGTTCCAGCACCTGCATGGCATTATGCACGGTGGCCATAGCATCCGCCACAAACGCATCCGCTCCCATAGCATCCGCCATTTCCTGCGTCAGCACTGCACCGCCCACCGCCACGCGGCAATCGGGTGCTTCCCGATGCAACAGCGCCACCGTCTGCGCCATTGCAGGCACTGTCGTCGTCATCAGTGCCGACAGTCCCACCAAATGCAAATCATGCTCCTTCACCGCCGCCAGCACGGCCTCCGGGGTCACATTCCGCCCCAAATCCAGCACATGAAACCCATAAGACTTAAGCAATACCCGCACGATATTCTTGCCAATGTCGTGCACATCCCCCTGCACCGTGGCCAGCGCCAGCGTTCCCCGATCCATCTGCGCCTCGCCCTTTGCCTTCACATGCTTCTCCAGCACTTCAAAGGCCGCTTGCGCCGCTTCGGCAGTCTGCATCAGCTGCGGCAAGAACATGGTCCCCTGTTCATAGGCCTTGCCTACCTGATTGAGGGTGGGAATCAACCACTCCTCGGTCACCTTCAGCGGACCTTCCCCTGCGGAAAGGCACTGTTCCGCCTGCTTGCCTGCCTCTTCTGCCATGCCGTGCAGAACGGCCGACTCCAGCGTCATGGCGGTTTCCTGGGCAGAAATCGTGTGCTCGGCGAAATGCTCCACGTACTGCCTGCATCCCGCATCCCTGCCTGCAAGGGTCAGACCGCAGATATACGCATCCCGCGTTTCCGGCAGAAGGACGTTAGCAATCATAGCCTCTGCACCGCAGAGCACGGCAGAAGTCAGGAAAGCGGCATTCAAGTGCGGACGGGCAGGCAAGCCATAGCTGACATTGCTGATGCCCAGCATGGTGCCCGCATCCAGCTCCCGATGAATGCGGCGTGCCGTCTCCAGCGCTGTTTCCGCCGCCGTAGGATCTGCCGAAACAGCCATAACCAGCGGATCCAGCACGATATCCCGATGGGAAATTCCTGCCGCATCGCAAGCATCAAGGATGCGCCTTGCAATGGCCATGCGGCCCTCCACCGTGGACGGAATGCCGGTTTCATCCATCAGCAATCCCACCAGGCATCCGCCGTACTTCTGAATGAGCGGGAGCACCGCCTCCAGCTGATCTTTGCGTCCGCTGACGGAATTCACCATGGGTTTTCCCACTGCATGGCGCAGGCCTTGCTCCAGCGCTGCAGGATTCGCGGAATCAATCTGCAAAGGCAGGGTACTGACGGCCTGCACAGCCTCCACGGCCTGACGCATCCATGATGCTTCATCAATATCCGGCATTCCCACGTTCACATCCAGTGCCATGGCGCCTTGCTCCTGCTGGCGGATGGCCTCCAGCCGGAGAAGACGATCCTCCCCATGCCGCAGTGCTTCCTGCATGTCCTTCTTACCGGAAGGATTGATCCGCTCCCCGATGAGCAAAGGCTTCTGCGTGCGATCCACCGCCATCACGGCGGAAGCAATCCATTTTCCCTGGACCTGCGGCAAAGGCGCAGGGTGCACTTCCTGGCAGGATGCGATCATGGTGCGCAGATGCTCCGGGGTGGTGCCGCAACATCCGCCCAGAAGCCATGCACCGGCCTCCGCCAATTTCTTCATGGCATCGGCAAAGCGTTTCGGATCATCGGGGTAGATGGTTTGGCAATTCCGCACGGCCGGGATGCCGGCGTTGGGCTTCACAAGAATCGGCTTCTCCGTAACCTTGCGAAGGCGTGCCACCAGCGGCAGCATGGCTTCTGCCCCAAGGCCGCAGTTCAGCCCCAGCGCCGCAACGCCCAGGCTGTCCAACATAACAGCCATGGCTTCCATGGAACCGCCGGTCAGCAGACGGCCATCCCGGTCGCAGGTCATGGAGGCAAGAATGGGCAGATTGCTTCCCTCCTTCACGCCGATCACCGCGGCCTTCATTTCCGCAGGATCGTTCATGGTTTCAATGAAGGCGGCATCTGCACCGAAGATTTCACCGATTTCCGCCATTTCGCAGAAAACGCTGATGGCTTCCTCCATGGACATTTCACCCATAGGCTTCATGAGCTTGCCCGTGGGGCCGATATCCAGCAAAACCGTGCCGTGTCCGGCCTCATCACAGGCCTTGCGGGCAATCTTCACGCCGCTGATCAGCACCGGACGAACATCATTGCCGCACTTGATGCGATTGGCGCCGAAGGTGTTGGCGGTAATGGCATCGCATCCCACCGCCAGATAGGAGCGATGCACGGCCAGCACCTTTTCGGGATGAAGCAGATTCCAGCTTTCGCTGGGTGCCGTGCCAAGTCCCATGCTTTGGAGCTGAGTGCCCATGGCACCATCGAGAAAAAGAAGCCGCTTGCCCAGGTTTTCCAGCATTCGATGCACCTTCTTTGATAAGAGATTCTAAACGCAAGCCCTGCTCCGTTTCATGCAGAGCAGGGCTTGATGATTATTCTGCGGAATAGATTTTTCTGCCTGCCGACCACACAGCACGCAGAGCACCTTTCTGGCGGCGGTATACCGCACGCTCCAGGCGGTCTTCCAAGGACATCTCGCGGGGATCCAGCAAGGTATCATCGCGGAGCACCAGGGCATGCAGAGGATTGCCCTTGGCAAAGCCGGGCTGTTCGCCAAAGAATGCCGCGCCGGCCGAGGTGCCCAGATACCAGCCTTCCTTCACCGTGAGGAAGGGCGTCTTCCAGTCATCGATCATGCCCTTGGCCTTGGAGGAGCGAATGGCGGCGGTTACCACATCAAACATGCACAGATGGTCACCGCCGGCAATGTCACTGCCCAGGGCGACCTTCGTGCCTTCATTCAGCATCAGCCGCACAGGGGCAAAGCCGGAGGAAACATTCTGGTTGGAATCCGGGCAATGGATCACCGTCACGCCGGCGTCACGGATGGCCTGACGTTCCTTTTCATCCGACCAGACGCAGTGCGCCATGATGGTACGTTCATTCCACAGGCCGTACTTGTCGTAGGTCTGCCAGTATTGCTCACAGTCGGGATGCAGTTCCCGCACCCAGGCGATCTCCGCCCGATTTTCCGACAGGTGGGACTGAACAGGCAGATGTTGCTCCGCGGCAATCTTGCCCAGATGTGCCATCAGCTCATTGGTGCAGGACGGCGTAAAGCGGGGCGTGATGATGGGCTTGATGTGCTCAAAATGGCAGTTCTCCAGCCAGCGATCCACCTCGCGGATGGC
>CAVBFK010000281.1:0-2066 GCA_963594395.1 Lachnospiraceae bacterium | reverse complement strand
AACATGCACATCTTGCAAGCCGGAGTCACACAGTCCCGTCAGCAGGTGATGGGCATCACCCTCCATCTGCTCGGGCGTAAAGTCCAGATTCAGCAGATTCTGCCCCTCGGTGCCGGAGAGGCATTTGCGGAAAATGGCCATGAACTTTTCGCACTCTTCCTGTGCCAGACTGCCGACTGCCTTGGCAAACTCAGAAATGACATGGCCGTCCGCCCCCAGATAGCATCCGCGGAGCACCGTGGGAAAACGCTTTTCAGGATTCAAGCGACGCTTGATTTCCGAAAGATCTTTACGATTCATGTTCAAACACCTCGTTTATGCAATACATAACCCAGATAGTGTACCACATTTTGCGGCGTTGCGCCAGTGTTCCCTTGCCATCCAACGCCGAATCTGCTATACTGAAATGGTTTGAAAAGGAAGGAGAGGCCTCAAGTATGCTGACCATTCGACGCTGTTTATCAGCATCTGAAAAGCCTCGCACGCTTCTTCACGAAGAATGTCTGATTGGTGAAGAAACCCTGCTTCGTGTCAGCCGCAGTGGATTTTCCCTGACATATGCTCCGCTGGAACGGGCACAGTGGCAGACGTTTCCGACCCCTGAAGATTTCACGGCACAGGCTGTTTGCACCGCGCCGCAAGCCGCGCTGTTCCTCGCCTATGAGGATGACAGCTACGTTGGCTGTGCATCCATCCGCCCCTGCGGCACATGGATGCAGCTCGGCGATATACGGGTGGATGTGCTCCACCGCCGCCACGGCATTGCGACGGCACTGCTGGAAACAGCTGAGCAATTTGCCGTGCACCATGGCTATTGCGGCATGCGGGTGGAAGTCAGTGACCAGCACCCGATTCTCTGCCGCTTTCTCGAAAAGCGGGGCTACGTCATCGGCGGCATGGACAGAATGCTGATGACCATGTCTTCTGAGGAGAGGCAGAAGCCCTTGATGCGCCGCGCCTGTGCGCTTTACTTTTACCGCATTTTCAAAGTTCCCGGTTAAGAAAGGTCGTTGATCCATTCATGCCAATGCGCTTGCAGAAATATCTTGCCCTGAGCGGTGTGGCTTCCCGCCGCGCTTCCGAAAAGCTGATCGCCGAAGGTCACGTGGCCGTTAACGGACACGTTGTCACCGAAATGGGCGTTCAGGTACAGGCCGGTGACCGCGTCACCGTGGACGGCCGTGCCGTAACCATTCAGGAAGAGAAGCACTATCTGGCCTACAACAAGCCTGTCGGTGAAGTGTGCACCGCCTCCGACCCAGAAGGCCGTGTTACCGTGCTGGACAAGTTCCGTGATTACCCCGTGCGCCTGTACAACGTAGGTCGGCTGGACTATGAGAGTGAAGGTCTTATTCTGCTGACCAACGATGGCGACATGATGAACGCACTACTGCATCCCAGCCATGAGGTAGGCAAGGCCTACCTGGTGAAGGTCAGCAACACGGTCACCGAGGACGAGGTTCGCCGCCTAAGTGCCGGCGTGAAGCTGGATGACGGCCGCATGACCTCCCCCGCCAAGGTGCGAATTGTCAGCACTGATGCCTTCTCCACCATGCTGATGGTTACCATTCACGAGGGCCGCAACCGCCAGGTTCGCCGCATGATTGAAGCCATCGGTCATCAGACACTGATGCTCAAGCGCGTCGGCTTCGGCCCAATTATGCTGGGTGATCTTCCCCGCGGCCAGTGGCGTCACTTGACCGCTGAAGAAGTCCGCCGCCTGAAGGAGCTGTGATCCATGCCCTATGAACTTCGTTCTGCACGATATCTGGCGGCAGAGTGCCTGCGCCAGGTGATTCAGCCGGGAGATACGGTCATTGATGCCACCATGGGCAACGGTCACGACACCGCCATGCTGGCCGAACTGGTGGGCGAAACGGGACACGTCATCGCTTTTGACGTACAGCCGGATGCGGTCGCGCATACTCGCGCCGCGCTGGAAGAGCAAGGCCTGCTGGAGCGCTGCGAACTGCACTGCACCGGGCATGAGCACATTCCCGAAATCGTCACCACGCCGGTACGGACAGCAACCTTCAATCTAGCCTGGCTGCCCGGCGGTAACAAGG
>CAVBFK010000280.1:0-3498 GCA_963594395.1 Lachnospiraceae bacterium | reverse complement strand
GCTTCAGCTCCACCCACTCGTCCTTGTAATCATTATCGATCACAACAGCGAGGGCTTCGTTGCCGTTGGCCAGAATGCAATTCTGCACGGCCACCACCTTACCGGACACAGACGAATGGACAGGAGCAGACACAAAGCCGCCTGCCTCGCCAATCACCTGCCCCACCTTGACCAAATCACCCTTGTTTACCACTGCTTTTGCCGGCGCACCAATATGCTGCGACAGCGGAATCGTAACCCGAGGCGGTGCGGCAAGCTCCACGATGGCGTGTCCACCATTGACCGCCTTGCCGTTCTCTCCCTCATGCGGATGAATTCCGCCGGGAAACAGACGCGTTTCAAACACGGACAAAAGTCCCCCTTCCAGTTTTGCATGTCAAAACGCCTGATCTTCATCAGGATAAATCACACGAACCTATTATAGCATATTTTTTAACGTTTCGTACAGTGTTTTTTCTTATATAGTAACTTTTTTTATGTCAGCATAATAAAAAAAGCAGGCACCCATTGCTGAGTGCCTGTGCAAAGCGAGGAAATTACTTGATTTCCACAGTAGCGCCCACTTCGGCGAACTGAGCCTTGATCTTCTCGGCTTCTTCCTTGGAGACGCCTTCCTTCAGGGTCTTGGGAGCAGCTTCGACGATTTCCTTGGCTTCCTTCAGGCCCAGGCCGGACACGACTTCGCGCACAACCTTGATGACCTTGATCTTCTCGGAGCCAGCGTCCTTCAGAACAACGTCGAACTCGGTCTTCTCTTCCTCAGCAGCAGCAGCGCCGGCGCCAGCAGCACCAACAACAGCCACGGGGGCAGCAGCAGACACACCAAACTTCTCTTCCATAGCCTTGACCAGATCGGCCAGCTCCAGCACCGTCATAGACTCGACGGCGGCAATGATCTCCTCATGAGTCATGATATTCAGCCTCCTATTGTTAAAATTCAAAATGTAGATGATTGACTGCAGTCGTTTGCAGTCTCAGGCAGCGATCACTCGCCAGCCTTCTGCTTGCGAACAGCTTCCACCACGCGCACAAAGCTGCTGATGGGATTGTTCAAGCTGCCGAGCAACTTTGCCAGCAACACTTCGCGGCTGGGCAGAGCGGCCAAGCTCTTGATGGTCTTGACATCCACAGCTTCAGTGCCCAACAGACCACCACGGATCTGCAGAGACTCCAGCTTGTTCTTCTCGATGTATTCGTTCACGATCTTGGGGGCCGCCACAGCGTCCTTCATACCGAACACGAATGCATTCGGGCCTTCCAGCAGATCGTCCAGACCTTCGATGTTCAGCTCCTTCAGAGCACGAGCGAACAGACGGTTCTTCAGAACGCAGTAATGCACGTCCTGCTCACGGCACTGCTTACGCAGTTCAGTCACCTGCTCCACGGTCAGTCCGGAGTAGCTGCAGATCACCACAGACTGAGCGCCATTCAGCTTCTCAACGATGTCAGCAACCTGCTGAGCCTTTACCTCATGATTCTTGTTCATGCTTTCTTTGCACCTCCTCAACGGTTTAGGAGTAAAAGAAAACCCTTGCGCAGGCGCAAGGGATGTAGCATTGCAACGATCCTTTACACCTCGGCAGGCGGAGAAATCTCCCTTAGATCCTTTCGGATACCGGCTGTCTTTGGCACAGGTTTCTTCAAAACCTAAGTCATTGTATCAGGTCATCACGGTTTTGTCAATAGTTTTTTTTGAAAATCAGAATGTTTTCAGGTAAAAAGAGTCCATGGTGCTGTGCTGAACTGCCTGCGGCTTCTCAATTTGCTGAAAGCCAAGCTTTTCATACAGATGAATCGCCGTCTGCAATACGGAATGGGTCTCCAGGTACAAGCTGTGATACCCTGCTTCTTTTGCAAACGTCTCTGCCTGCGCCACCAGCTTCTTCCCCAAGCCTTTTCCGCGCGCCGCTTCTGACAGATAAAGTTTCTGCATTTCCGCGCAAGACGCCATACCGTCGAACTCCGCCACGCCAACGCCGCCCAGAAGATGGCCGGCTTCATCGGTCGCCACGAGATAGGCGCGGCCGGGCTTCTCCTGATAGAAGCGGCTGAGATGATCCAGCTGCGGGTCAAAGTAGGCCGTGCCGGGGATGTTCAGGTGATAGCTTTCCAGGCAGGTGCGGATGATTTTAGCGAGCTCCGCATCATCCTCTGTGGTAATCGGGCGAATGATACACATCCTATGCCTCCAGCATCTTTTTACCCATGCAACATTCGCTGCTTGGATGCCGCATTCCTTTTCGCAGATCAAGAATTTCTATCCATGTAAAAAGGCCTGCCCCCTACTTTCGGAGCAGGTCTCTTGCCGTATCAATTTTCTCAGATCAGCCGTTACACTTCAGCTGCTCGCTTTTCAAGGAAGAGGCGTGCTGCTTCGGCATTGTCGGGCTTCGTGTCTTCCAAGGTCATCTGCACATGCGGCTTTCTCTCATTGCAGAATCGGAGCACGGCATCGTAGTCCATCTCGCCAAGGCCGGGTGCGCAGGCAACCAGCTTTTCTGCCGTTGCGTGGTAGTCCTTCATGTGAACGACCACGATTTCCTCCCCCAGCAGCTCCATGGCTTCCTGCAGTACAGCGTCACGGCGCTGGAGATTGTCTGGATGCAGAAGGTTCACGGGGTCAAAAATAATCTTCAGGTTCGGCGAATGAATGGCGTCCAGCACCTTGCGGGCACGCTTGCCGTCTGACACGATGTGGGTGTACACAGGCTCAATGGCAATGGTAGCGCCGATCTTTTCCGCCGCGTCCACCACGGGGTGCAGGCGGTCAATGAACAGGGACAGTGCCGCGTCCGTGTGGCTTGCCACAGGATCATAACGGTACTCCGCATTGGGATTGCC
Source organism: Lachnospiraceae bacterium (assembly GCA_963594395.1). GTDB lineage: Bacteria > Bacillota > Clostridia > Christensenellales > Aristaeellaceae > CAKUFA01. The sequence continues at coordinate 657 of CAVBFK010000280.1, read as the reverse complement.
CGTTTCCGTGCCCACCACGCCGGCGTTCATCCAGCGGCAGAGCTGCAAATGCGCCACGTACTTTTTCAAGATCTCCTGATACTTTGTTTCGTCCGGATGGGCAAGATTCAGGTAGCATCCCAGCACTGCCACATCGACGCCCTGCAGTGCCTTGTTCAGGTAGGTTGCAAGTCCCGGCGTTGCCACGGCAGGATCCATGTACTTGGGATCAATGACCTTGCTCAGCGCCAGATGGACGCAGCTGAAACCCTGATTTTTCACCATGGCGGCACGTTCTTCAATCGTCCCTGCCGCCGTGTCATGCATGCGAATACCGATGTTCATGCTCATTCTCCTTCCACAGAAGCGACCTGCTCACAATCCAGCTTGTCGCCCGTTTGCCCGGTGATCTTCACGTTCTTCATCACTACCCGTTCCACATACTTGGCAATGATCCCCCGGTTCAGGCAAGGCTCCACGTTTTCCGCCATGGCAGGCGCCATGGTCTTGCCGTTGGGGTCAAAGGTAAAGGTGACATTCTCCAGCTCTACGCGCTCAATCGGCTGTTCCGGCAGACCCAGGAAGTAGCCGGCACAAGCGCCGCAGTCTTCTGCCTGCACATTTCGGAAGACAACCGTCCCCACCCGCGGCGTTGTTTCATCCACAGGGAACTTTTCC
>CAVBFK010000279.1:0-3224 GCA_963594395.1 Lachnospiraceae bacterium | reverse complement strand
AAATTGACTCCCTGTGGGGACGTCTGTGGATGGTCGGCAGTGAAGACGCCCAGCACCTGCACCTGTCGTACATCCTGCAGAATTTCTCCTTTGGCAAGGTGCTCTCTGAAGGCTTTGACTTCACGGCCTGCACGGAAGCCGGCGGCAATGTGGCACTGCTGTTCATCAGCGGCGTGGCTACCTTCCTGCTGACGGGTATTGCCCAGACGGATGCCGTTGTGTGCGATGGTCAGCCGGCCAATGAGGAAACGGACAAGCAGCTGGGTCTTGCCCTGGTGTGCAACGCAGGTGCCAACATCCTTGCTCCTCTGGCAGGTATTTCCCCTGTGGCAACGAGCGTTTCCGGTGTGGCCGCCAAGCGTGACGGCGCACGTTCCGGCCTGAGCGCTGTGGTTGCTTCCCTGGGCATGCTGGTATCTGCTTTCGTGTGGATTGTACCCTTCATCTTTGCAACCACGACCAGCTATGATCTTTCCTTCAACCTGTACGGCCACTACGGCGTTGTCCTTCAGTTGCTGACGGATTGCTCCTTCATCGTGGTGGATGCGGTCATGGCCGTGGTGGGGCTGGTGATGGTGATGAACGCCGTCAAGGGCGGCTTTGAACGCACGGACGATGTGGCCGTGTTTGCCATTACCGCTGTTGGCGCCGTGATGACGAGCAACGTTGCCATCGGTATCGCCCTGGGCACCATCGCCCACGTGCTGACGAACCTGTTTGACCGAGAAGAGCGGAAACTCTCCATCGGCAACGTGGTTGCGGCTGTAGTTGCTGTGGCGGTTCTGGTTGTGCTGATCATGCTGTAAAACGCAGGAGGAATCCGAAATGAAACATGCAGAGCTGATTGGGAAAATGACACTTGAAGAGAAGTGTGCATTCCTTTCCGGTGCTGACGTATGGCATACCCGAGCCATTGAGCGGCTGAACATTCCGCAGATCGCTCTTTCCGATGGTCCCAGCGGCTTGCGTAAGCAGGCCGGCGAAGGCGATCATTTGGGACTGAATGCTTCCACCAAGGCAACGTGCATGCCGTCTTCCTCTGCTGTTTCCTGCAGCTGGAATGAGGAAGTGGCGCACAGCGTCGGCAGTGTCATCGGCAAGGAAGCGGCATCGCAGGATGTGCAAGTCTTGCTGGGACCGGGTCTGAATACGAAGCGCAGTCCGCTCTGCGGAAGAAATTTCGAGTATTACTCCGAGGATCCGTATCTTTCCGGCAAAATGGCGGCCGCCTTTATCCGCGGCATTCAGGAAAGCAGCGTATCTGCCTGCGCCAAGCACTTCGCGGCCAACAGCCAGGAAGATCACCGCATGGCCAGTGATTCCGTGATGGATGAGCGCACCCTGTGGGAAATGTACCTGACGAACTTTGAGATTGCCGTCAAGGAAGGCAAGCCCAAGGCCATCATGACCAGCTATAACCTGGTCAACGGCGTTTACGCCAATGAGAATGCGCACCTGATTCAGGAGATTCTCCGTGGCGAATGGCAGTATGACGGCGCTGTCATTACCGACTGGGGCGGCGACAACGACTACACCGAAGGCGTGCGCGCAGGCTGTGATCTTGAAATGCCCGGAAGCGGCGATGACAGTGCCTTGCAGCTGGTGGACGCCGTTCGCACGGGAAAAATCGAGGAATCCGTGGTGGATCAGCGCGTTGACGAGTTGCTCACCCTGGTAACGGAAACGTCGGAGGCGCGCAGTCAGTCCAAGGCAGACTTTGAGGAACATCACCGTCTGGCAGAACGTGCGGCAGAAGAGTCCATCGTTCTGCTGAAGAATGAGAAGAACATTCTCCCCCTGGCACAGAGCGCGAAGATCGCTGTCATCGGCGACTTTGCAGATCATCCACGTTTCCAGGGTGCCGGCAGTAGCATGGTCAATTCCGTAAAGGAAGACAAACTGCTGGATCTTCTGCCGGAGCATTTCAAGAATGTGGTGGGCTATGCGCAGGGCTTCCAGCGCCTGAACGTGGAGGATGAAAAGCTGGCGGCACAGGCCGAAGAGCTTGCGGGCAAGGCTGAAATTGTGGTCATGTACATTGGCCTGACGGAAGGCTACGAAACCGAAGGCCTTGACCGTACGCACCTGAGCATCCCGGAGAACCAGATTGCGCTTTTACAGCGCATTCACAAGGTCAACCCGCACATTGTGGCAGTGATCACGGCAGGCAGTGCCATTGAAATGCCGTGGCTTGATCTGTGTGAAGCCGTCGTATGGGGCGGCCTCAGCGGTCAGGCGGCGGCCGGCGCTGTCCTGCGGGTGCTGTCCGGTGAGGTCAATCCCAGCGGCAAGCTGACGGAAACGTTCCCTGTCAGCTATGAACAGACGCCCGTCAGCAAGTATTATCCCGGCAAAGAGAAAACCAGCGAGTACCGTGAAGGCATCTACGTTGGCTACCGCTACTATCAAACCGCTAACAAGCCTGTGCTTTTCCCCTTCGGCTACGGCCTGAGTTACACGACCTTCCGCTACGATCATCTTCAGGTCATGGCGGAAAAGGCAGAATTTGACCTGACCAACACTGGCAAATACGCCGGCGCAGAGGTTGCTCAGCTGTACGTGTCCCTGCCCGGGGCAAAGGTCTTCCGTCCCGCCATGGAGCTTAAGGGCTTTGCCAAGGTCTTCCTGGAGCCCGGTGAAACCAAGCATGTGACCATTTCGCTGGATGACAAGGCTTTCCGCTACTTCAACGTGAAGACGAACCGCTGGGAGATTGAAGGCGGCGAGTATCAGATTCACATTGCCGCCAGTGCGGCAGACGTCCGCTTGACCGCATCACTGGCAGTAGAAGGCACCCATGCTCCGGATCCCTATGAAGGGAAGAACCTTGCGTGCTATCGGAATTGTGATCTCTTCGATGTGCCGGATGCGCAGTTTGCCGCCCTCCTGGGGCACGAGATTCCGCAGCACATGTGGGATCGCTCCAAGCCGCTTGAAATGAACGACTGCGTTGTTCAGCTCAGCTACGCCAAGAACGGCCTTGCCAGACTGTTTTACCGCATTCTAACGAAGAAGAAGAACGCATCCATTGCTGCCGGCAAGCCTGACCTGAATCTGCTGTTCATCTACAACATTCCCTTCCGCGGCATGGCGAAGATGATGAACGGTATGGTCAGCATGAAGATGGCACAGAGTATCCTAACCATGGTCAATGGTCACTTCTTCAAAGGCCTTGGCGGACTGATTCATGGTTTCTTTCATCGGCCAAAATTGAAGTAAAGGAT
>CAVBFK010000278.1:0-3053 GCA_963594395.1 Lachnospiraceae bacterium | reverse complement strand
GGCATTGGGCGTGCTGGTCAGCGGCACCAAGGTGCTGAAGGCCGGCGGATTGCTGATTCAGCCCTTGCCCGGCTGCACTGAGGAGACTCTGAGCTCTCTGGAACTCCGCAGTCCCATGTTCGCAGACATCTCCCGCGAGATGACCATGACCAGCATGGAGCAGTTGACGGAGGATTGGTTCCGCGGCCTGGAGCCGGTATTGTTGGAAGAACAGCCTGTTCGCTGGCATTGCGCCTGCGGTCGGGAAAAGATGGAGAAAGCACTGATTTCCCTGGGCGGCAAGGAACTGCAGTCGCTCATTGATGAAGATGAAGGCGCCGAGCTGACCTGCCACTTCTGCCATGGTCAGTACCGCTTTACCACCGATGATCTGAAGCAACTGCTGGAGAAGGCAACGCGGCCTTAACAAGGAGGATGAAACGATGAATTGCATCGATTTTGACGCGCATTTTGCAGATTATACATCCAAGTGGATGCAGGAGCATACCAAGGATTACCGCACCTACGATGAGATGGAAGAGGACATGCCCAATGTGTACATGACCTTCCTGAATACGCCTGCGTCCTGGCTGCAGGGCGTGACCCCCGGCGCGTATTTCACCCAGTTTGAGGATGCCAAGGATTTGGTGGACTGGATGAACGAATATTGCGATAAGGGCATCGCCGTGCCGGATCTTCTGCTGGAGCAGATTCAGGCAGTGGGCAAGCCCTGCGAAAAGCGTTTGGTGGCTCTTTTGAAGGACGACATGACCTCCGATGAGGCCAAGATGATCGCCGTGGGTCTTCTGCGGGAAATGGGCTCTGATCAGCCGAAGATGCTGTACATCTCCTGGCAGATGAACCGCAAGGACAAAGACGAGCTGTGTGATAATGCCCTGGAATCCCTGGAGGCCATGGGTCGTTCTGCCGTCCAGCCCATGCTGGAGGCTCTGCCCAAGGCCAACGCCGCTGGACAGGAAGCTTTGCTGGACGTGCTGTCCAACTATCCCGGCAACGAGCAGGTGTTCCAGCTGGCACTGAAACTGTTCAAGCAGAACCCCAAGCGTCGGGCACTGTTCTCCAGCTATCTGGCAAAGCTGGGCGACGACCGCGCTTTGCCGGATTTGATGGAGGCCGCCAAGGACGATACGGTGATGTATCTGGACTTCATCGAGATTCGCAATGCCATTGAGGAGCTGGGCGGCACCGCTCCCGAGCGGGAGTTTGATGACGATCCCACTTATGAAGCACTCTTTGGAACCGATAAGTAAACAGGCATAAGAAAAACGGACGGGCTGATGACGGCTCGTCCGTTTTCTGATCTATGGAATATTTGAAAATGCTCAAACGAAGCTTTCATCCTTGCAGAAGACAGGAACAAAGTCTGTGGAGGCGGATTCAGGCTCCTGCAGGTAGCCGGGAAGACCAAGGGCCAGCATGTGGTCGCGGACACGATGGTATTCGCGGTTCGTGATGGGGCGGGTCAGGCCGGGAATGGACACGTTGTTGCAGGGGATGTACTGACGCATCAGGCTCACGGGAACTCCGTCAGGAAGCGCGTCATGCACCCAATCCAGCAGTGCACAACTTTCTGTGGTGCATCCGGGCAGAATCAAGTGGCGGATCAGCGTCCCACGCTGCATGATGCCGTTCTCATCATAGGTCGGCAGGCCTGTCTGGCGAACCATCTCCTCAATGGCCAGGCTGGTGACGGCAAAGTAATCCGCGGCCTGGGCGCATAGCTTGCCCATCTGCGCGGAATGGTGCTTCAAATCAGGCAGATACACGTCAATAATTCCATCCAGCATCCGTAGGGATTCCACGGTTTCATAGCCGGAGGTATTCCACACCAGCGGCACCGGAGGATGATAAATCTCCAATGCGCGGAGAATCTGCGGGATGTACGGCGTGGCGGTAATGAAGCTGATGGTCTCCATACCCATATCCACCAGCCGTCGCATGGATTCGGCCAGCTCCTCGGGCGAAAAGACACGGCCTGCATTGCGGTGGCTGATGTCTGCGTTCTGGCAGTAGACACAGCGAAGGGTGCATCCGCTGAAGAACACCGCACCTGTGCCACGCTTGCCGCTGATGGGTGGTTCCTCCCACAGATGCGGCGCAATCCGCGCAATCAGCATCGTTTCGGGAAGGCGGCAAAAGCCGCGGCCTTCATCGGCCGTGCGCAGGGCATGGCATTGTCTCGGGCAAAGGGTGCAGGCATCTATCACAATGATCGACCTTTCTGAACAATGGGAATAGAAAGTATTGTATCACGGGAGGGTGGGGAGCGCAAGAAAAACTCATAGCATCTTCTGCCCAATGAGATAAAGCGGACACAAAAAGGGGAAGACGCTCATGCAAAGCATCTTCCCCTATGCAAACGGAAAATCCCTCCGTCACTTCTTCCCTTCTCGTGCCTGGTGGTTACGGAGAATATTCGCCTCGTGTCCCATTTCGGAGGGATGGTAGTACTGCTTGCCCTTTACCTCCGGCGGCATGTACTCCTGCTTGACCCAGTGGCCGGGGAAGTCGTGAGGGTACAGGTAGCCTTTGCCGGAGCCCAGGCGCTCGGAGCCCTTGTAGTGCGTGTCACGCAGGTGCACAGGCACGGGACCGAATCCGCCCTTTTCGGCGTCTGCCATGGCGGCATCCACAGCGGCACTCACGGCGTTGGACTTGGGACTCTCACACACGGCAATAATGGCCTGTGCAATGGGTAGACGCGCCTCAGGCATGCCTACGGTCTCCAGATCCTGCGCGGCGGCAGCAGCCTGCAGCATGGCGACCGGGTTGGCCAGCCCCACATCCTCACTGGCGTGGGCAATGATGCGGCGCACAATCAGCCGCGGATCCACCCCGGCGTAAATCAGCCGGGCAAACCAGGCCAGGGCAGCGTCGCTGTCTGAGCCGCGGAGCGACTTGCAGAAGGCGCTGAGCATGTCGTAATACAGGCTCTCGTCACAGCGGAGCATGGGTTTCTGGATGCTTTCTTCTGCCACGGCCATGGTGATGTGAATCACGCCCTCGGCGTTGGTGGGGGTGGTCAGCACCGCCAGTTCGATGGCACCCAGGGC
>CAVBFK010000277.1:0-3255 GCA_963594395.1 Lachnospiraceae bacterium | reverse complement strand
CTGGAATAATAGTCTTACCTCGTTTGTTCCATACGACTTTCACCAAAAGCATCGCAATAGATTTTGGGAGGAATCCCCATGAATGCAAACTACATTACCCCTGCCGTTACCATCTTCACCGATGAAGGTTCCCTCGACCTTTTAAGCCAAGGCCGCCTCTACGACCACCTCATCGCCGGGGGCATCGACGGTATCCTCACCCAGGGCAGCATCGGTGAGTTCTTCGCCATGAGCATGGATATGCGCCGGGAACTCACCGCCTTCTCCATCGCCCACATCAACCATCGGGTGAAGTGCATCATCGGCACCGCCTCCATGCAGGAAGAGGAGATCGTCCCGTACTCCAACTGGTGCCTGGATCAGGGCGCAGACGCGGTGATGATCATCTCCCCCTACTATTTCCGCTTCGATGACGAGTCCCTCTTCCATTTCTACGATACCCTCATCGGGCAGATTCACGGCAAGGTCTACCTGTACAACTTCCCCGACCGCACGGGCTACACCCTTTCCCCGGCGCTGGTGCTCCGCCTGCGTCAGGCACACGACAACCTGGTGGGCATCAAGGACACCATCAGCGGCATGGATCACACCCGCGACCTGATCAAGACCCTGAAGTCCGTGTACCCCGACTTTGAGGTGTACTCCGGCTTTGACGACAACGCCGCCCACAACGTGCTTTCCGGCGGCGACGGCATCATCGGCGGACTGTCCAACGTGGTGCCCGAGCTGTGCGCCGCTTGGATCCGCGCCATGCGGAACAACGACGCCGCCGGCATTGCCGAAGGTCAGCAGCAGATCAACCGGCTGTTTGACATCTACAGCGTGGGTCCGCTGTTTGTGCCCATCATCAAGGAAGGCTGCCGCCTGCGGGGCGTGGTGGCGTCCTCCAAATGCACCAAGCCCATTCCCGAGGTGACCAAAGAGCAGAGCGAGCAGGTGCGCAGAATTCTGAATCGGGAAGGGATTGGGGTGTAAAACCCAACGCGGGGCATGAGCCAGAAACGGCCGCATGTCCCGCGTTTTCTTTTGCATGGAAGCAAAGAGTCTTCGACTCGTAAATTCCGCCGGGGGATCACACCATCCTCCGGCGGAAAGCATGCAATTTTCTTAGATTCCTCCGCACAGGGCGGCAATGAGCAAACCCAGCATGGCGGCAGCGCCGACAACATACAGGCAACAGCCAAAGCATCCGCCGTAGGGACGGGGAGGCCGTCTGCGGCCAAAGCCGGGTTCGGGCGGCGGCGGTGCCGGCGGACGGTGATGGAACAATCCGCCTCCGCGAGGCGGTCTGGGCTGTCCGAAGCCGCGGTTTCCGCCCCCGTGTCCGCCGTGGGGGCCGCCTTGAGGTCCACCATGATGCATCATACGCATGTCCTCCTTCTTCCTTGGGTACATGGATTTTATTCGACGTCCGTCTATGATTTTCCTTTATTTGTTTGGTCTTTCTGCGCCAGGAGCAAAAAAGGCGGTTTCGTAAGCAGTTTCATTTGTAACAAGGGGTACTATCTTCTTGTTTTTTCTCTGTTTTTGTGCTATATTACACGTACACAGAGGAGTAACCCTCCCCTGAAAGAAAGGTGGAAATGATTATGAAGAAGACTAGGATTCTTGCTCTCATGCTGGTAGCAATCCTGGTGCTGACGGTTCCCATGGCATCTCTTGCTGCCTCTCAGGTGATGTACGTGAAGACTGGTACCGGCGGAAGCCTGAACATGCGTGCTTCCGGCAGCGCTAGCGCTCCCATCCTCACCACGATCCCTTACTCCACGGGCGTCATCGTGTATCAGACGGTGAACGGCTGGTCCCAGATCTCCTACTCCGGCTACACCGAAGGCACCGGCTGGGTCATGAGCCGTTACCTGTCCAGCACCAAGCCTTCCAACGGCAAGACTTCCGGCAACTCTGCTGACACGCTGACCTCCAGCATCTACAACAACTTCAAGGATGTCAATGCCTACACCACCGTGAAGCCCTCCACCCCCGGCAACTTCGTGAACATGCGCTGGGCTCCCAGCAAGGCATCCCCTGTGCAGGCCAAGTACTACGAAGGCAAGCAGCTGCTTGTTCTGAAGGAGAACAAGACCTGGTGCCAGGTGTACGACGCTGAGAACAACCGTTGCGGCTTCATCATGAAGAAGCTGCTCAACCGCTGAGCCTAAACAAAACCATAAGGAGGAAACTCGACTATGAAGAAGCTTACCGCATTGCTGCTGGCAATGATGATGATGCTGTGCAGTGTCGCTGCCCTGGCAGATGAAGCTGCAAGCGACGAAGCTCGTGAGCCCCTCGTCATTTCTACGGATCTGCCCATCGACATCCAGGTTCCCAATCCCGAGAATGCCAACGTGGACTACTATGAGTCCGACGGCACTGGCTACATCATCTACAGCGTTGGTGATGCAGAAGACACCACCACCCTGCAGTACTTTGTGACGATCGCTATGTCCGATGAGACCATGCTGAGCGGCAAGGATCTGGCTGATGCTACCGACGAGGAAATCGAAGAGCTGTTCAAGACTGCTACCGCTTATGAAGAAGGCGAAGAGCAGCCCTACACCTACACCGTGGTCACCTTCGACGACGGCACGAAGGCTCTGAACATCATCGACGAGACCCAGCGCGATTCCGCTTGGGTGCTGACCGTGAAGAACGGCGTGTTCGTTCAGGTGTTTGCCTGGTACTATGACATGACCGCTCTGTCCGACAGCGAAATCCAGGATGCTGTGAAGCTGATGGATGACCTGCAGTTCTTTGTGAAGGACGAAACCACCACCACTGCTGCTGAGTAATCAGAAGGAATGGAAACGATCCCCCGCCAAACGGCGGGGGATTTTTTTCATGCCCGCATCGTGCAAATGGTTCAAGGGAGGAAAGCATCAATCCGTTATTGCAAAAGCCTCGATATCATCAAAACAAATCAAGTTGGGAGAAGTGCACTGCGAAGGGTCCAGGGGCGACCGCAAAGCCCCTGGAATAATGGGCTTAGCTCGCTTGTTCCATACGATAAGCCATTCCTTTGCAGAAAGTTTTGAATAGAAATCAAGGGGGCTTTGCGGTCGCCCCCTTGACCCCTTCGCAATCTCCATTTTTGAAGGGGTACTGTTCCGCATCTTTCAAGTTTCAATACAAATCAACTTCATCGGAGAGAGCCTGCGAAGAAGTCCAGAGGGCGACCGCAAAGCCCTCTGGAATAAGGAATGACAATCACTTCAAAGGAGAAGACAATCCGCTATTGCAACGTTGCACTGAAAACGC
>CAVBFK010000276.1:0-6943 GCA_963594395.1 Lachnospiraceae bacterium | reverse complement strand
GGAAGTACATGTCCGTGGTTTCAGCATTGCTGCGGAAGGCGGTGACAAGCATCACATAGAAGGGGTACAGGATGAAGATGCACAGCACGATGACAAACAGGTACAGGGCACCGCGGGCGATGGTCTGCTTCAGCTTGCCGTAGCGCAGATAGGTAACAGCGCCCAGCAGAATGAGGATGCAGGCGAAAACGGGGGTGATCAGCCAGCGAACCTTAACGGTGAGTCCCTTCAGCAGTTCCAGCAGGGAATCTCCTGCGTTGCCGTTGTAGAGGAAGGCGTTCAGGTCAGCAAGAAGCTCATCATTGGTGATTTGCCCGCCCACCAGCAGGTCTACCTGGCGGGAAAAGGTGTAGTTGATGGAGCGAACAAAGGCATGGGCGGCAATACCGGCAATCAGCACAGCAACGCCGGCCAGCAGGTACGTCTTGTCCACCCACTTAGAAAGGTTGGCGCGAGGCGTATTCAGCGTGCCATGGCTGGCGACCAGCAGAAGCACCACAGCCACAACCAGCGCAATGACCATCAGCCAGATGCTGGTGGTAGCACCGATGCCGGACATGCCGGCTTCATGACCGAAACTGGCGAAAAGGAAATCAAAACCGTTGCGCGAAATGGTTTCCTTTACGGTAAAGGCGACCATGGAGGTGGTGACACCCTTGGAGTTAACGCGTTCCGTGACGGTTTCTTCAATGGAAGAACCTTCGTACTGGGCGGCCACGGCTTCTACTTCTGCCTTGACTTCCTCGTACTTTTCATCCCCTACGAAGGTGTTGGCACTGCGCTTGGTGTACACATCAGTCTGGAAAGTCACCAGCGGAAGCGTCAGCGTGGCGAAAATCACCGCAACGCACAGCAGGCACAGGGAGAGGACCGCAATGTTTTTCTTGCCTTCCATTACTGATCCTCCTTCCGCAGGGAGATGGCCATGTACAGCCCGGCAAAAACGCACAGGATCAGGAAGCCGATGACCGACAAGGCGGTGGCGGGTCCCTTCTTCTGATCGTAGAAGGCCAGCATGTACAGGTACGTGATGAGGGTGTCCGTCTTGTTTGCCGGCGCGCCCTTGGTGATGGTGTAGATGATGGGGAAGGAGTTGAAGACATAAATCACGTTGAGCACGGTGCTCACGGTGAGGGACGGACGCACCAGCGGGATGGTGATGTTCCGCATCTTTTGCCAGAAGGTGGCACCGTCTACCGTGGCGGCCTCGTAATAGGCGGCGTCGATAGACTGCAGGCCGGACAGCACGCAGAAGGTGACAAAAGGAATGGTGACAAAGACGCCGACAAAGCATTCCCATGCAAACTCAATCTGATAGGTGGCGCGCCAGTTGATGGCATCCTGAATAATGCCCAGGTTCAGCAGAACGTTGTTCAGGTTGCCGTACTCATACTTGATGATATAATTCCATACAGAGGCTTGAATGACCAGGGAGGTTGCCCACGGGAACACAACAATGGAGCGGGCAATCTTCCGACCATGAAATTTCTGATTCAGAACCATGGCGATAATGAAGCCGAACAGCGTGGACAGTCCAACCACGGAGACCACCCAAATCAGCGTGTTCAGCATCACCGTGCCGAAAACAGGGGAAGAAACGGCTTCCACAAAGTTATCAAACCCAATGAAGCCGCCCACAACGCCGGCCTTGGAAATTTCGCTGAAGGACAGCTTGAACACAATGCCGATGGGGAAGACGACGAAAATCGTCATGAGCAGAATGCTAGGAAGCAGCCAAAGATAAGGCTCCCATTTATGGCGGACAAGCACAGAATTCACTGCACATCCTCCTTTACTTGATAGGAATACTTGATAAGAATAGACGAAACGCCAAAAATACGCGAAAGAAGGAGGTCGGACGGACCAACCTCCTTCCTTAAGATTAAGGTTTACTTCGAGGTGACCTTCTCCTGGAGCTCGTCCAGCAAAGTCTTCACATCGCCGCCGGTCAGTGCGCTCTGCTCAACAGAAGCGGCGCCCTGCTTGACGTCGATCCACTCAGCCTTGGCGGTGGGGTAGAACTTGCAGGTATCCAGCACGCTCAGCCATGCTTCGTAGGAAGGATTGGCGGCAACCAGTGCTTCCACAGCGGAGTTCACAGCGGGCAGGAAGTCTTCCATGCTGACCCAGCCAACATAGTTCTCAGGATCGTAGAAGAAGGTGAGGAACTTGCCGATGGCTTCGTTACGGGCGGCCTGGTCGGGAGCGGAATCATCGCGGAAGGCCATGATACGGTCCATGACGCCGACGCTGCTGGAAGTCTTGCCATCGTTGCTGGGGATGTTGGCCACAGCGTAGTTCACATCGGTGTAGCCCTTGTCAGTAATGTAGGTGGGCAGGGAGTTGGGGGCGATGACCATGGCCAGCTTGCCGGCACCGAACATATCCTGCAGGTCATAGCGGGTCTGGGTAGCAGGGTTGGGGTTGGTGTAGCCCTTGTTGTACAGGCCGATGGCGAACTCAAGAGCTTCCACGTTCTCAGCGGAGTTCAGAGCCCAGTTGCCGTCAGCATCCACGAAGCCGCCGTCGTTGCCCCATACATAGTAGGCGAATGCGGCCTGGCCTTCGTCGGTGGTCATATCAATGCCCCAGGGATACACATCGCCGCCGTAGTAGTCCAGCAGAGCCTGGCAGGCATCTTCCAGCTCGGACCAGGTGGTGGGAACTTCCACGCCTGCTTCGGTCAGCAGATCCACATTGTAATACAGGGCGCGGGCAGATGCCAAGTCAGGCACAGCCCAAACGGTGCCGTCGATTACAGACTGCTCGATGAAGCTGGGGAAGAAGTCGTTCAACAGCTCTTCGGGGCAGTAGTCGCTCACGGGGAGCAGCAGACCTTCGTTGGCATAGTCAGCGAAAGTGTCGATGTTCAGGATGTCAGGAGCGTTGCCGTTGCTGATACGGGTGGACACCACGGTGTACACGTCGTTCCAGGACACGACTTCCAGGTTCAGCTTAATGCCGGGGTTGGCTTCTTCGAACTTCTTCACAAAGCTCGTGCCGTTCATGCCGGTGCCGGTGAACCAATCGTTGGTATTGGGACCATATTGGCAGATGATGACGTCCAAGGTAATCTCGTCCTCAGCCAAGCTGATGGACGCATAGGAGAGCACCATAGCAAGCGCCAGGAACAGTGCGACAAACTTTTTCATGAGCTCTTTCCTCCTCTTTCGTTGGGCTCCTTCAGCCCTGTTGAGCTCATTATATACGATTATGAATGAATTGTAAAGACTTGTTTTACTTTGTATCACTCAAAAAATGCAACGAACGGGAAAAGAACGGACAAATGCAACATGACGTTATAAAACTTTTTGTTCTTCTGTTGTGCATAGAAGACAAGCAATATACAATCTGCCGCGCGGCAAAACTTGACGCTCCGCAAAGGGTGCATTATACTAGAAGATGGCATATTGTTGCCAGGGCTCAACGGCTTTTTTCTATTAACGGCTTTTTCTACTTATTGAGGTGATTGAACGAATATGAGTGACCACGCTTGCTCTCTTTGCCATATCGGCTTGGAAGATGTTTCTGTCGTCCGCGGCGGGCAGACCCTGCTGCACGACGTATCCATGCACATTCACTGCGGCCAACTGACGGTATTGATCGGTCAGAATGGTGCTGGCAAAACCACACTGATCCGCGCTTTGCTGGGGGAACTGCCCCATGGCGGCAAGATCCGCCACGTAGACGGAGAAGGACGCGATCTTGCCCATCTATGCACGGGCTACGTGCCGCAGCATTTGCAATTTGACCGGGAAATGCCGGTGACGGTGATGGATTTCATGGCTGCCGCATTTTCTCGCCGTCCCGTATGGACAGGCGTTAGTAAGAAAACCAAGGCAGAAGTGCTGGCCGCCCTGGAAGACGTGGATGGCAAGGACTTGGTCAACCGTCCCCTGGGACGCTGCTCCGGCGGCGAGATTCAGCGTGTGTTGTTGGCTTTGGCCATTCACCCCGCCCCGGATCTCCTGGTGCTGGACGAACCTGTTTCCGGCGTGGATCAGAACGGCCTGAAACTGTTCCTGGATACGGTGGTTCGGCTGAAGAAGAGTCACCATATGGCCATTCTGCTGGTGAGCCATGATCTTCGCCTGGTGCGCGAATATGCGGATCATGTGGTACTGCTGGATAAGACGGTGCTCTGTCAGGGAACGCCGGAGCAGGTCTTTGCCACCCCCGAGTTCGACATGGTCTTTGGCTCCGGCGATGGAGAGGAGGAAGCTTAATGGAAGCGATTTATCAATTCATGGATACGATTCTGCCGCTGGAGGCGTTGCAGTTCACCTTCATGAAGAATGCTTTCCTGGCCATTCTTCTTCTGACACCCTTGCTGGGTCTCCTGGGCTCCATGGCCGTGAACCAGCAGATGGCTTTCTTCTCGGATGCTTTGGGACACTCTGCCTTGACGGGCATCGGCCTGGGCATTTTGCTGAGCATGAACAACGACTTGGCCGCCATGCTGATCTTTGGCGTGATCTGGGCTATTCTGATTTGCCTGATTAAGCACACCGGCACGGCCTCGGCGGATACGATTATCAGTGTGTTTTCTTCTACGAGCATCGCCTTGGGCTTGGTGATCCTTTCCCGGGGCGGCGGCTTTGCCAAATATTCGTCTTTGCTGATTGGCGATGTGCTGGCGGTTACGCCTTCGGATTTGCTGTGGCTATTGTGCGCGCTGGTGGCAGGCGTCATTCTGTGGATGGTGATGTATAACAGCCTTTTGCTGACGTCCATTAACCCGTCCCTGGCGCGCAGCCGCGGCATTCGCACCAGGTTGAGCGAAATGGCGTTTGTGGTGCTGGTGGCCGTGGCAGTCATGCTGGCCATCCGCTGGGTGGGCGTCATGCTGATTAATGCCCTGCTGATCCTTCCTGCCGCCGCCGGGCGCAATCTGGCACGGAACAGCCGCCAGCATGCGATTTACAGCGTGGTGATTGCCATGGTTTGCGGCATTGCCGGATTGATGAGCGCCTATGCGTGGGACACCTCTGCCGGTGCGGCCATCGTGCTGTATGCGGCGGCATGCTACGCCGTTTCCCTGGCACTGCGCCGTGTCAGACGCGGATAAGAAATAACAAGCAAGGAGGTTCCGCATGGAACGGATCCTGATCTTGATGCCTGCTGACTGCTACGAGGATGCCGAGCTGGCACTGAAATCTGCCAAGGAGAACGCTTCCTCTGCCCAGCGCATCAGTTATGGTATTGTGCTCCGCGAAGAACCGGACGACGAGGCACTGGCGGCCATGCGCGGTCTGGGTACGGTGCTTTTCCTGGCACCGGCAGATGATCCTTGGTCCAGCTTCCCGGCCCTGTGGCAGGGGGAAGGTTACGCGCTTTTGTCCCATCCGGCCATGCGGTTTACCCGCCATTGGGATATGAAATTGCTGAACGCGCTCCGGGCCTGCCGCTCGGACAGCGAATGGCAGTGTGCCCTGACGGGCTTTCCGCCCACGCCGGATGATCCTGTGGATGCGGTGTCGCCCGTGGCGGCGGAGAGTTTCGATGCAGCCGGATGCCTGTGCTTTCACAAAGGCACGCCCCTGCGGTATGCCAAGGCGCCGGAACGGTCTGCATTCCTGAATCCAGCCTTCTGCTTTGCCCCAGCCGCCTTTTTCAACGCCATGGCAGAAGAATCGTCACCGCTTTTCCTGGCGGCGTTCCGCGGAAAGTGGGCACTGTTTACCCTGCATAAGCCGCTGATCCACATGGCGTGGAACACGATGATTCCGCCTTGCACGATCCCCACGGAAGAAGGCCGCACAACGGGGCTGGCACGCTTTCAGGCAAAGTTCCCCATGAAGCTGGAAGAACGCAAGCTGACCGGCATGGCGCGAACGGGCATCTTCAGCCCTGACCTTTGCTTTGCAACCCATGTGCCCATCATGGTACGCCTGCAGGAAAAATGGCATGGCGGCTTTGGGCGCAAGAGCACGGTTTCGCCGCTGTTTATCACGGCCTATCGTACCCTGCCTGAACCGGGAGAATGCCTGCCGGAAGAAGACTTCTGCCGCTTTGGCCGCCTGGCCGGGCTAAAGAATCTGGCCTTGCTGTGCTTCGCGGACGGCGACATGGCGCGCCGGCTGATGCACATGCTTCCCAACGTGCTGGAATACAAGACCCGGTACGGCCTGCCGATCCGCACAGAAGTGTATGGCGCAGAAACACGGAAACTGGTGGACTTGTCGAAGCCCTTCCTCCTGTCCCAGGGACGGGAAAAGTTCCTGAACCATACCCACTATGCATGGATTGATTTCGGCTACCTGCGCTATCCCGTGTATGAGCGCGCATCCCTTGACTGGGACGAACTGTGCTCTGACAAAATCGTCATTGCAACGGTGAATGACAAGGTTGATCCGTCCATGTTCATTGTGCCGGAGAAGAGAATCAGCGATCTGTGCGAGGAAGTGCTCCGCCGCAGTGAGGAAAGTCTGCGCATTCTGCATGTGCTTCCGGAAGAAGCACAACTATGGCAGGAGATGCTTCACGATCTGCCCGACTGGTTTGAGCCTGTGGAGCTGCCTGCACGCAATGCACTCCTTGACCTGGCCATGCTTAGCAGGTCAGAAGAATTTCATGCCCAGTAAGCGACAAAAGGCGGCCTTTACGGGTCGCCTTTTTGTTTGCATTCTGCGTGGGTTTCGTGTACAATCATGATGCCGTGATAGCGTTTCCTTTCGACCTTTCGGAGGTGCCCCGTGCAGGAAAAAGATCTTCCTATTGATCGCACATGCCACGCTGTGTACACCAAGGCTTGCAAGAAGCAAATGCGTCAGGTGCTGGAGAAGTATGATTCTCCCGAAGAACAGGAAAAGATGTGGAAAACCTTTCAGCAGAAATTCGTGGAATGCCTGAAAACCTGGCGAACGGATCTGGACGGTACGAAAAATTTTCACAACGGTCAGGGCGGAACCTATGATTGCGTTGCCATGATGTGCTTCTATGA
>CAVBFK010000275.1:0-2110 GCA_963594395.1 Lachnospiraceae bacterium | reverse complement strand
ATGATGAAGAATGCCATGCTCAACGTTCCTGCCAGCCTGGAGGAAAGCGGCGCGGTTTTCGGCGCCGGTGCATTCAAGCGCCTGCGGAAGATCTTTGCACCGCTGCTTACGGGCAACTATGCCATCGGCGCTTTGCTGGTGTTTGTGAAGACGCTGTCTGAATACGGCACGCCGTACACCCTGGGCAGGCGGATTGGCTTCTATGTCTTTACCACGGATATTCATCGATACTCCACCACAGCGCCCATTGACTTTGGACGTTCGGCTAGCCTGTCGTCCATTCTGGTCTGTATCTGCATGCTCATGTGGGTGATGCAGAATCAAATCACCAACCGCACCAGCTACCGCCTGGTCAGCGGCAAGGGAAGCCGCCCTGCTACCACCAAACTGTCTGTAGGCGGGCAGATTGCCGCATGGGCATGGATTGCTGTGGTGATTCTGGTGGCCATTGGTGTGCCGTATTTCTCCATCATTGCAACGTCTCTGATTAAGCTCCGCGGCTACGGACTGGCCGCAGGCAACTTCACGCTGGAACATTATCAGGAACTGCTGACGACACCGAAGGCGCTGGCCTCCATTGGCAGCAGTCTTTTCCTGGCAGTTTCCTCGGCAACCATCTGCTCGGTCATCGGCACCGCTGTGGTGGTAGCCGTGCGCAAGGCAAAAGGGTTCCTGAAAAAGGCATTGGAGGCGATCAGCCTTTTGCCGGAAATGCTGCCGAGCATTGTGCTGGTTATCGGTATCATGTTGTTCTGGAATTCCATCTACAAGGTGATCCCCCTGTACAACACCATAGGCATCATGGTGCTGGCCTATGTGGTGCTGTATCTGCCGTATACGGTGCAGTATGCGACCTCTGCCTTTACGCAGATTAACAACAGCCTGCTGGAGGCCGGACGCACCTTCGGCGGATCGCCGAGCTACGTGTTCCGCAAGGTGACCCTGCCCATGATCTCACAGGGCATTTTCGCCGGCTGGATGATGATCTTCATCATCGCTTTCCGCGAGCTGGTAACGGCAAGCCTGATTGCACCGCCGAATACGCTGGTGGTATCGACCTACATTAACCGCGAGTTTGAGCAGGGGAGCGTCTCCCTCGGCATGGCCATGGCAGTGCTGTGCGTGCTGATTACCACCACGGCGCTGCTAATCTTCAACGCGGTAACCAATCGGCGGAAAGAGGCATAAGCATGGAATTATACATTGCCGGCGGCGTGGGGGAACACGGCCGCAACTGCTTCCTGGTGCAGGGGGAGACGATTCGCTTCCTGGTAGACTGCGGGAAGATGGCCGATGATCCTGAACAGCCCTATCCGCACTTGACGGAGGAGCAAATCCGTACCCTGGATGCCGTCTTCCTGACGCACTCCCATGCGGATCACACCGGCGCACTGCCATGGCTGTATGAAAACGGCTTTCAGGGCGAAGTGATCGCGACGGAAGAAACCATGCATCAGCTGCCATTTGCCGTGAAAAAGTCGGTGTACCTCGGCAAAATCTGCCGTCAGGGCAGAGGCAGTTATCATGCCATGAACATCTGCTGGGGACGAACGGGACATTGCACAGGCAGTGTGTGGCTTCACTTTGAAACGGAAGGAAAGAGCATCTTCTTCTCCGGTGATTACACGGAAAACACGCTGGTGTACGCATGCGACCCCATTCGGAATCAAACGGCTGACCTGGCTGTGCTGGACTGCGCCTACGGCAAGGATGCGACAACATATGACGCCTGGTGCGGTCAGCTGGTGCATGCCGTGGCGGAAATTCTGCAGACAAAGGGTTTGGCGCTTTTGCCCGTGCCGAAGTTTGGCCGCGGGCTGGAAATTTTGAAGCTTCTTTCGGATCACCTGCCGGATGCTTCCTATTTCGGGGACGCTCTCTTCCTCGAAAATGTGACGGAGCAAAAGGCAGGCGGCTTCTGGTACCGCTCGGCAGAACTGCCTGTGCCTGTAAAGCTCTATGCAGGGCAGGAGCGGGGCATTGTGTTTGTTAGTGATCCACAGCTCCGCAGCAGTAACGCCCAGGCAACGGCACAGCATGTACTGCACCTTGGGGGAAAAGCCGTGATGACGGGCACTGTGGAGAAAAATTCCTACAGTGAGGCACTGCT
>CAVBFK010000274.1:0-7241 GCA_963594395.1 Lachnospiraceae bacterium | reverse complement strand
ATAAAAACCCAGGGCAGCAGGAACCTCCTCCTGCTGCCCTGTTTCAACCCCTAATTTTCTCAATATTCCTTCAGTACATCAGCATAGAAGGCGTCCATGGCCTCGCGGGTGGGGAATACTGCCAGGTACATCTGGTTGCCCATGGCGCCGGACAGCGCATCCGGCACGCGGCCGGCCACGCGGATTTCCTTGGCGTAGCGGTTCATCAATTCGTCGTGTCCTAGCACGAAACGATGTCCGTCGCGGCGTCCGCAGAAGGCGCAGAAGCCGCGCTCGCCAACGCCCTTATCGGAATGGTCAAAGGCGATCATATCGGCCCAGATCTTGTACACGTCCGTGCTGTTGGCGTAGTTCATCATGTCGGGGGAAATGCCGCCGCAGGGGCGCATGTTGACTTCCAGCGCTACCACCTGGCCTTTCTTGCCCAGGCTGGGCTGATCCTGCGTCAGGCGGAAGAACTCGAAGTGCACAAAGCGGCTCTTCACGCCGAAGCTCTTCACCGTAGCACGACCCGCCGCACGGACGTCTTCTGCCAGTTCTTTCACGATGTAGTAGATAGAGTTGTCGCCCGAGTTGACGATGTCCATAATGGAATTAGGCGTGACGTTGCCGGTCTCGAACAGGGGCTCACCGTGGGAATCGATGACGGCATCATAGGAATTGACTTCAGCGAAGACATATTCCTCCATGATGTAGCTGACGTTCTCTTCGCGCTCGCTCAGGAAACCGCGCAGATCATCATCGCTTGTCAGTCGATAGGTGTGCGAGGCGCCCACGCCGTTGTCAGGCTTCACCACCACGGGATAGCCGACCTCATTAATGAAGGCCTTGCAGCCGTCAAAGTCATCTACAAGGTGATAGCGCGCGGTAGGAATGCCGACCTTCTGGTAGTATTCCTTCATCTTGGACTTGTACTTGATGCGGGGGATATCCACACTGCGGAAACCGGAAGTGATGTTGAAATCATCGCGCAGATGCGCATCACGTTCCAGCCAATACTCGTTGTTGGATTCGAGGAAGTCGATACGGCCGTACTTGAAGATGAAGTAAGCCACGGCACGGTAGACTTCATCGTAGTTTTCCAGACTGCTGACTTTGTAATATTCGTGCAGACTGTCGCGAAGCTCGGGCAGCAGTTCGTCATAGGGTTGGTCGCCGATGCCCAGCACATTCAGGCCGTTGTTGGTCAGCTCTCGGCAGAAATGCCAGTAGTTCACAGGAAAGTTCGGGGAGATGAAAACGAAGTTCTTCATAGCAGGTCGTTCCTTTCTTCACGTTTTTAGCCAAGCAGCTTCGGCACGAAATACGCGACCTGCTTGTACCACCAGTCCCATTCGTGGGCACAGTCGTAGCCCCAGAAATCTACCCAGACGTTAATGCCCTTTTCACGGCAGATGTCTGCCATGCGGTGGGTCGTTTCAGGCACTTCCCAGGCGCCCTGTCCCACGCAGATGATACCGCGGTGACGGTTGTATTCTGCAATGTAGGGATGATCGCTGGGCATGCCGGCAAGATAATCTACAGGAGAATTGCGGTAGACCACCTCGTCCATGTAGTCGCCGAAGCCGTAGGAAGCAGTGTAGATGCCGCTCAGCGCCAGCAGACCATCGAAAACGCCGGGGAACCGGAAGTAGAGATTGGCGGCATGGGTAGCGCCAAGGCTGCAGCCAAAGGCAATGATGCCGGGATGACCATCCCAACCATTGCGGGCATTCACCATTTCACGAATGAAGGGCGACAGCTCATCTACAATGAAGCTGATCCACTGCTCGTAGCGGCGGGCACGCCAATAAGCGTCACCGTTGGTGTTGGACCAGGTCTCTTCATCAATGGTGTCAATGGAGAACACCATTACCTGACCCGCATCAATAAACGGCGCCCAGGCATCCGTCATGTGGAAGTTCTCAAAGTCGAAGAAACGTCCATTCTGGCAGGGGATGAACAGCACGGGACGGCCGGCATGCCCGTAAACCTTCACTTCCATATCGCGCCCTAGCGCCGGACTGTATTGCTTGAAATACTGCGTTTCCATGCTGTTTCCTCTTTCTTCACGAAATTATTCCCGCTCATACATCAGGGTATCAATCATCCAGGGGAGCTGCTCTTCCCAGCAGGCTTCGCAATGGTCGCCGTTGGGCACGATGCGGCTTGTGACGCATACGCCCTTGTTCATCAGCTTTTCCGTCAGCGCCGCAAAGTGGCGGCAGATGTCGGGATGATTGGCCATTTCGCGGGAACCGTAGTCCATGTAGAGCACCGCGCCTTCAGAAAAATCTGCATGACCCAGCAGATTGCTAAGCTTCTTCGGTGCCACCCAGATGGAAGGCGACAAGGCGGCGGCGCGCCCGAACACCTGCGGATAGGCACCAAGCGCGTACAGACTCATTAGACCGCCCATACTGCTTCCGGCGATAAAGGTGGCCTCCCGCACGGGCAGGGTGGGATATTTCTCGTCAATCATGGGCTTCAGGGTGTTGACAAACCAATCCATGGTGATTTTGCCCCGCCCGCGCACACGGCCGAAGTTCTCATCCGTAAAGGTAAAAGGCGAATATTCGGACAAGCGGCCGTTGTTAGGCTCGTGACTGCATTCTACAGCCACCACCATCAGCGGAATGCTGTGCTCGTCCAGATATCTGCCAAGCCCCCAGGACTTGCCGTAGGTTGCATCTTCATCGAAAAAGACGTTGTGCCCATCAAACATATACAGCACCGGGAAGCGCTGTTCGGGATCCTCTTCGATGCAATCGGGAATATAAACATAAACGCGCCGCTGGTGCGTCTTGCCCGTAAGGGGCGGAATGGCGACGTTCCACTTTTCGATCATCCGTCAAGCCTTCTTCAAAGCATAATCAAATAGCCACCTTCCACAGTTTACCACAGGAAGCAGGGAAGGACAAGATAGGGGAATGTATTTTTTCGGTTTTGCTGCTTCTTGCCCAATCTCTGAACGCCTTGGTTTCGTCGTACCGCTCCCGGTTCACGTCCGTCAGGCTGTTCTCGATGACGTCCTGCGCAATGTCCGCCATAGCCTCCATGGCGATTTCTGTCTCCGCTGTGGTCTTGGCGTTGGCCATGGCATTAAAGGCCGTTGTCAGGTTGGCCGTCAAGGTCTTCTGCGTCATGGCGTCAACGTTCCATTGCTTGATGAGGTTTGCCGCAATCCGCCGCACGTCCTTCTGTTGTGCCGTCGTGATCTCTCCGCGCGTCCGTGCTACCCGGTTTAGCTTCCTCAGCATGTCCCTAAATTCTTTGTTGTCCTCGATTTCCTGCCGCATGGTCATGTTGATGGCGTCCACGTCCTGCAGGCTTGCCAGGGTGCCGTCTTCCTTCAGGCTAAACCGGGCGTTTTCTTCATTTTCCCCCTTGTATTCCGCAATCGTTGCGAGTATACTGGCAATAGAAGAGTAACCCGACGTTGCAGGGAGTCCTCCTTCGCTGGAGTCGTCCCTGTCTAGTTGAACAACGTCGCCGCTGCTCTTCTTTTCTTGTTCTAACACTGCGTCATGCATATAGTATTCGTTGGTGTTGCGGCTTTGCTTTACGACTACCCCCGCATAGTACGGCACACCATTCCATTCGACTTTTGCCGCAATCAATGCTCCATCAAAGTTTTTTCCTTTGTGGTTGTTGTCGATCTGGATAATTTGGCCTCGTTCAATGACCGGCTTCACCGCTTCCAGCAGTGCCGCCCGTCTTCTGGTTAGCCCCCGGCTGATAAGATGGCGGATCCCTGCTTCTGTCAGCTTGACCGTGCCCAGGGTTGCATTCTCCGCCTTGCCGCCGATGCTCTCAAAGTATTCTGTCCCTGTCGTCACAAAGTCTTTCGTTTCATTCTTTGCAAACCTGTTCCCCGTCACCTCCGCCACCGTGTCCATGTTGGCCACGGTCTTTTTGTTCTCTTCCAGCTCCTCCGCCGTGATCGTGATCTCGTCCCCGTCGCTGTCTTTTAAGCTGTAGCTTGTGCCTTCTTCCGTTCCTTCTTTTGCTTCCGTCTCTTCCTGTGTTTCCTCCGTCTCCGTTTCCTGTGCGTTCGCTTCCTGTGCTTTCGCTTCCTTCGCCGTTTCCCTGGCCATGTAGCTGTACGCATAGGCTCCCGTCGCCGCCTGGTTGAATTTCTCCACCAGCTCGTCCAGGTGCTCCGCTTCCTGCTGTGCCATGGCCTGCGCTTCCGCGTTCTTTAGCCGCTTCGCCGCGTTCTTCAGTTCCTGCGCAAAATTCTTTAGCTTGCTCTTGATCTTTTCCGCCAACGTCTCGTGCTGTTCGTACAGATCCGCAAGGTATTTCTCATTTTCAAATACCTTGAACATGCTGTCCGCCACGATTTCCTCCAGGGTCAACTGTAGCATCTTGCCCGCATTAAAGTTCGGAAATGCAGCCTGCACTTACTCCAACGCTTAATTGACAACTCCCCGCCATCTTCCTATAATATGAATCCGTAACGCCCAAGGAAAGGGGAATTTTCCTGTGAAGAAAGCGCTGAAAAAGGCGTTTCCTACGACCCTGCCGGTGATGGCAGGTTATTTGTTTCTCGGCTTTGCTTATGGCATTTCCATGCGCGAGAGCGGTTTCGGCATCGGCTGGACAGCACTGATTAGCTTGTTCGTTTATGCGGGCAGTATGCAGTTCGCCATGATCGGCCTGCTCACGGCGTCTTTTGCGCCGCTGACCGCTGTGATGATGACCCTGATGGTGAATGCACGCCACCTGTTTTATGGCATTAGTATGCTGGAACCTTACGGCAAGGCCAAAAAGTGCAAGCCGTACATGATTTTTTCCCTGACCGATGAAACCTATTCGCTGGTGGTCAGCGGCGCGCCGAAAGATGTGGATGCAGACCAGTGGTATACCGCAGTGTCTGCTTTGGATCAATTCTATTGGGTGGCAGGCTCGGTACTGGGCGTCATCTTGGGGAATGTAGTTCCCTTTGATCTGACCGGCATTGACTTTGCCATGACGGCACTGTTTACCGTCATCGTCACCGAACAGACCATGGACGCTTTCACTGCCGTCAAGGCGGGAAAAACGCAGATGAAGGACGCCGTGATTCCTCTGGTGCTGGGCGCGGGCGGAACGCTTCTGTGCCTGATGATTGTGGGGAAGAGCAGTTTCTTGCTGGCTTCCATGGCACTGATGCTGGTGTGCTTCTTCGGTCAGTATCGACTTGAGCAGGGGAGGAAAGCGGCATGACAACAGTTCAAATCGGCGTGACCGTTGCCCTGGTTGCCTTGACAACGGCGGCTATTCGCTTTGCACCGTTCCTGCTCTTTCCGAACGGGAAAAAGGTTCCTGATTTTGTTCAGTGGCTGGGGAAACAGCTCCCGCGGGCAGTGATGGCCATGCTCGTCATCTACTGCCTGAAGGACGTGTCCTTTTCGCAAGCCGCAGACTGGATTCCGGCGCTGGTTGGCGTGGCGGTTACGGCGGCGGTGCACGTGTGGAAGAAGCAGATGATCTTGTCCATTTCTGCCGGTACGATCATCTACATGGTGCTCCTGCGTCTGCTTTGAAAATGATAATTCCGAATTATATTTTCTTTTGAATAGGATTTGTTCGTTGACAAGTGCGCCTTGCTGCGCTATAATGAAGTGCAAATGCAAGGAAACCATTACTGATGAAATAGAGGGATGTATCATGCTGACACATAAGATGACTATCGCAGGTTGCGAACGTGAACTGCCTATTTGCCGCGTGACGGATGACCTGTATATCGGCGCTTTCGTGATTTTCGGCGATGTGGAGCTGACGGTGGCCTGCGCACGGGATCTGCTGAAGATTGCCCCTGAGTACGATTACATGATTACCGCTGAGTCCAAGGGTATCCCGCTGGCATACGAGATGGCTCGTCAGGCAGGGGACAAGAAGTGGTTCTTGGCTCGCAAGGGCGCAAAGCTCTATATGCAGAACATCTTCAGCGTGAGCGTGAAGTCCATCACCACCGCCGCTGAGCAGAAGCTGTATCTGGACGGTGCAGATGCCGAAATGATGAAGGGCAAGCGCATCCTGATCGTGGACGACGTGATCTCCACCGGCGAATCTCTCCGCGCTATTGAGGAGCTTGTGAAGCAGGCTGGCGGTATCGTGGCCGGTCGCATGGCCATCCTGGCCGAGGGCGACGCACAGGATCGCGAGGACATCAAGTACCTCGAGAAGCTGCCTGTGTTCAACGCCAAGGGCGAGATCATCGGCTAATTTACTGAGAACCATCTGCGCACAGTGATCGAAAGATTGCTGTGCGTTTTTTATGTTGGAAGGTAACAAAATAGAGACCATGAAAGCGTTGCAGGGTCGCAATGCCCTACTTGCGGCTTATGATCTCTACAGGAATAAAGTGGCATAATGGATGGAAAACGTCAAGAAAAAGTTTTCGATGAAGGGCGGTGGGAGCCTTTGCATAAGAGCTGAATCCTCAATGTTGCATTTGCAAATAAAAGAGAAGGCGTTGCTGCCTTCTCAACCAGAGAGGTGGAACGGATCCGTACCTCGAGCAACAATGCCTTCCGTTACTAGTATACCCGTAACGATTGCAAATTACAAGGGAAAATGAAGAAAATACGCTTTCAGCTTAAAGGGGGACGGATGCTAGAGAGACTGTAGCTTGATAAGTTGCCGGAATCATGCTATACTAACCGAAAAAGGAGGGTGCGAATCATGCGGAGCTACACGCTTTTTAGTCAAGATGTGCCGGTCGCAAGGTTTGCATTAGACGCCGGCGCTATTGTTGACTTTACGCCGACAAAACCTGAACTTCTGCCGATGCAGCTCCGCCGTGCTTCATCAGAAGGATTTACGCTGTGGCTACAGGATCGTGCCATTGATCTCACGTCCTTCCAGCACCGCCAGTTAGCACAAGCACTTGTTGGCAGCAGAGACAAGACTGCCGTGGCACTGATGACGCATATGTTCAGCATTTCAGACACGTTCACGTGCTTTGCGGAGGACGAGGCGTTTGTACCACGAAATCAACTTTGTTCGGCAGACGAACAGAATCTGGTAAGCAAATTTATTCTCGTGTCCAGTGACACTTCACTGCGGATTGCGCGTCTTGCAAGCCCTAATGCGTCCACAGATGGAAGCTTTACAAAAACCTGGTGCTTTGAGCATGGCGAATGGTGGCTGTACAAATTGCAGAGTACGGATGCTGTTCGAAGTGAATATGAGATCAGCCGTGCTTTGCGTACGGCTGGCTTTGATGCTGCAGAATATCGGCTTGACCGCAATAAAAAAACGCGCATCCGTAC
>CAVBFK010000273.1:0-2656 GCA_963594395.1 Lachnospiraceae bacterium | reverse complement strand
GGTCAGCGAATCAAGGGCAAAAGACGCGGAGCCGATGACGGTATCGCCGTCCAGCACCTGCACGGTCATGGTGCCCTGTACAGCCTGCGGAATGCTGGGGTAGAGCGTCACCTCAGACAGCTGGGTGCCGTTTTTGCTGAGCTGCTGCTCTACCACGGCGCCGTTGGTCAGGTTGGATAGCACATACTGCATGTTGGCATTGCTTTCCGTGCTGCTGACCACAGACCAGCTCTGGGCCACAATCAGATAAATCAAGCCGAACAGGATAACCAGCACACCAAAACCGATGAGCGCGAATCGCTTGAGCGTATGGGTACTGGTGGTCGCGTTGCCGTCTGCCATGGCGAATACCTCACTTTAAGTCATTACCGGGGAACATGCGGGATGCACACATCGGAGGATAAACCGCGTGCAAATGCGCAGTCCTATACAGTTTCATCGTGCATTATACCATAGATGTTACATATTTGCAACAATTCCGTATCAAAAACGAAGCGAATGAGATGGAAAGGTTACAAAAAGGGAGAAATGGGGGAAAAGAAAGAGGAATGAACCTTTGCAGGAACATTCCTCTATGTACGATGCTTTTTGAGCGTTACTTTCCGCACACGAGATAGCGGCCGCAGATGACATCTTCCACAGCCAGACCGAGTGCATCAAACAGCGTGATTTCCGTATCATTCTGCCGTGCAGGCGCAGTGCCCAAGAGCAGCTGACCGATACTGCCAACGATATGATCCTCTGTAATTTTGCCCTCGGCCAAAGGTACCAAATATTCGCCGGCTTCCTTTTTCATTGCGGCAATCTGGTCAGCGTACAAGCGGGAGGCGGCGACGAGATCGCTGGTTACCTCACGGGTGGTGGGGGTGAAGGTGCCGACGGCATTGATGTGCGCACCGGGCTTAACCCATTCCTTCTGCAGATAGGGCTCCTTGCTGGGTGTCACGGTGCAGATGATGTCGGCACCGCGCACGGCCTCTTCTGCAGAAGCGCAGGCGGTGACTTCGACACCGTACTTTTCGGCCGTTTCAGCGGCAAAGCGCTGAGTGGCCTCCGGACGGATATCATAGACCGTAACATGCGTGATGCCCGGACGCACGACCTTCATGGCGGCCATGTGGCTCCGTGCCTGTGCACCGGCACCGATCAACGCCAGATGCGTAGCGTCCTTCCGTGCCAGAAGATCCGTGGCAACACCGGATACGGCACCTGTGCGAATTTCGGTAATGACTGCACAGTCTGCCATGCCGACGCAGCTGCCGTGTTCGCTTTCAAACATCATGACATAGCCCATGTGGGAAGGATACTCGGTGCCGATGTTGCCGTGGAAAGCAGTGATCACCTTTGCACCGAAATAATCATGATCTCCCAGATAAGCAGGCATGAAGCCGAAGGAATTTCCGTGAGGAATGGTGTTCACACAGCGAAGGGGCTGCATGGCCGTTCCATTCTCAAGGGCAACAAAGGCCTGACGCATCAAGTCAATACAAGTGGGCATATCCAGCCGTTCACGGGCTTCGGCGGCTTCAACGATTTTCATTGAGATCCTTCCTTTCTTCATTAGAACAGCTATTGATAGATCATCTGTTGCAGATAATGGGTTCTATACGTGTTTATTGTGCGAGACCGCGCTTTTGCGCCGCTTCCAACAGCAAAGCCAGACTGCGTTCGACTTCCTGCGGGGGAACTGCGGTGCACAGGCGCGCCATGCAAGGCGCACCATAATACTCCTCACCGGGATCACAGCAGAAGTAGGCTTCATCGCTCAAAAAGCGGAAGAGCTCTTCGGCAGGCAGTCCCAAGCCGGAAAAATCTATCCAGAGCACATAGGTTCCATCCGGCTCACGAACGGTAACAGCAGGCATATGCTCGGCAAAGAAAGACTTGATCCGTTCGTTGTTGTGATGGATTACGCGAATCATCTGCTTCAGCCATTCGTGACCATCGGGTGTATAGCCGCCGCAAAGGGCGGCATAGGCCATGGGATCGATGGAACCGAAATGGTCAGCGTTGCGCTGCTCTTCGTAGCGTGCACGCAATTCATCATCAGGGATGATAACATTGGCGTGGTTGACACCGGTGAAAGAAAAAGTCTTTCCCATGGAGACGACGCTGACAACCTTCGCACCGCTGCCTTGCACAGCAACGGACATGACTGGTACCGGCTCATTACCAAAGACGACGTCGGCGAAGATTTCGTCAGACACGATGGCAACATCGTGCTTGGCGGCGAGTTCGGCAATGGCACGGAGCTGAGGTGCCCGGAGCATTTGCCCGGTGGGGTTGTTGGGATTGCAAAGAACCAACAGCTTGTTGGCGTCTTCTGCAAGGACGCTGTCCAGCACGTTCATGTCAATAACGTCGCGTCCGTTTGCTTCCTGCATAGGGACAAAGACCGGCTTGCGGTGGAGTCTGTTGGCGGCCTGCGCATAGCGGTTATAGGTAGGTGTCAGAATGACAACGCCATCATTCTCCTGCGTGAAAAGTCGAATGCAGGTGGCGACGGTAAAGATGGTGCCTTGCACGGCCAGAATCCACTCGGGCTGGATGCTGGTTTGCCGAACTTCCTGAAGCCACCACTGGACGTGACTGCGATAACGGTCATCGGCAACGGTAAAGCCGAAAAGACCGTTTTCAGCGGCGGCCTTTACTGCAT
>CAVBFK010000272.1:0-11518 GCA_963594395.1 Lachnospiraceae bacterium | reverse complement strand
CGCGCTGAGCGCCCTGATCGCCAAGAGCCCCCGTGCCTCCAAGTATCTGCAGGTGGTGTTCCTGGAGAACTACGATGTTTCCACCGCTGAAGTTCTGATGCCCGCTTCGGAAGTTTCCGAGCAGCTGTCCACCGCTTCCAAGGAAGCCAGCGGCACGGGCAACATGAAGTTCATGATGAACGGTGCCCTGACCATCGGCACCATGGACGGCGCCAATGTGGAGATCTCCGAGCGCGTAGGCATGGAGAACATCTACATCTTCGGCATGCGCTCCGACACGGTGCAGAACATGTACCGCGAGAACACCTACAACCCCATGAACATTTTCGAGACGAACCAGGAGATCCGCCAGGCAATGACCCAGATGATCGACGGCACCCTGTTCCCCGAGAATCCCGCCGTGCTGCAGGATCTGTATCACAGCCTGCTGCTGGGTGACAACGGTTCCATGGCAGACCCCTACTTCGTGCTGAAGGACTTCGGTTCTTACTCTATGGCACAGCGCCGTTTGAACGCCGACTACGGCGACCAGAAGAAGTGGCAGACCATGGCCGTTATCAACACCGCCATGTCCGGCGTCTTCTCCTCCGACCGCACGATCCGCGAGTACAACGAGCGCATCTGGCACCTGACCCCCCTGAGCCGGAATATCTGATTTGCCTTCTGACTGATCGAACGGCAACCCCGCTCGATCAGTCTTCTTTTGATGTCTATCCCGCTTGAAAAATCAAGCGCCAAGTTTCTGCTTTGTCCAACAAGCAGCGTATCAGGAGTGAATTTGAGCAATGATCCATAATTCCCACGAGGCGTTCTACCGCATTCCCGCAGGCCCTGCGGCGGCAGGTACCACCGTAACCTTCCGCTTCCGCGATGATGACGCCAAGCAGGTGATTCTGCGCACCTGGACCGGTGAAGAAACCCAAATCCCCATGACCCCCATGGGCGGCGGCGTTTGGGAAGCTGACTTCACCACCCCCGCCGAGCCCGGACTGATGTGGTACGACTTCATCGTGGACATGCCGGACGGTAGCCGTCTGCGCTACGGCAACGCCGCAGACAAGATGGGCGGCGAAGGCATGGTATACGAGCAGGGCGAATTCCATTCCTTCCAGCTGACGCTGTACAAACCCAACTTCAAGACCCCCGGCTTTATGCAGGGTGCCAACATCTATCAGATTTTCCCCGACCGCTTCTGGCGCGCCAAAACCAAGGCGGTGGACGACCGCACGGATCGTCACATTCATGAGAAGTGGGACGAAGATCTTCTCACCGACAGCGACCCCCGCAGCGGCGATCACATGGCGCTGGACTTCTTCGGCGGCAATCTGAACGGCATCCGCAAGAAGCTGCCCTACCTGAAGGATCTGGGCGTAACGGTGATCTACCTGAACCCCATTTTCCGCGCCCGTTCCAATCACCGGTATGACACGGGGGACTACACGCAGATTGACCCTCTGCTGGGCACAGAAGAGGAATTCACCGAGCTGTGCAAAGCCGCTGAAGAGCAGGGCATGCGGGTGATGCTGGACGGTGTGTTCAGCCACACGGGCGAGGACAGCCTGTACTTCAACCATTTCGGAAACTACGACAGCATCGGCGCCTGTCAGGGCGAGGAATCTCCCTACTACGACTGGTACACCTTCAAGCATTTCCCCGACGAATATGCCTGCTGGTGGGGCATTCCGTCTCTGCCCGAGTGCCGCAAGAACAACCCCGATTACCAGAAGTTCATGTTCAAGGACAAGGAGGGCATTGTGCCCCGCTGGATTCTCCGCGGCTCCTCCGGCTGGCGGCTGGACGTGGCAGACGAATTGAGCATGGACTTCCTGCGAAAGCTCCGCGTTGCCGCCAAGCGTGCCAAGCGTGATGCCGTGGTGCTGGGCGAGGTTTGGGAAGATGCCAGCGCCAAGATTTCCTACGGCGAGCTGCGCTGCTACTGCACCGGCGACACCCTGGATTCGGTCATGAACTACCCCCTGCGGGAGGCCATTCTGGACTTCGTGACCGGCAAGACGGACGCGTCCGCCCTGGTGCGACTGATCCGTCACCAGGCCGAGGTATATCCCGCCCAGTTCCGCTACGCGCTGATGAACCTCATCGGCAGTCACGACCGTGCCCGGGTGCTGAATGTGCTCTGCGGCCGCGAAGGCAACGAGCTGAGCAAGACCGAGCAGCAGGCTCTCCGCCTGACGGAGGAGGAGTACGAGCTGGCGACCCAGCGCTACAGGACCTGCATTGACATTCTTTGCGCCCTGCCCGGCTGCCCCACCATCTACTACGGTGACGAAGCCGGCCTGACGGGCTGCCGTGATCCCTTCTGCCGCCGTCCCTTCCCGTGGGGGCACGAGGACAAGAAGCTGCAGAAGTACGTCGCCGAGAAGCTGAACCAGCACAAGCAGTCCGCCCTGCGGAAGTTTGGCTATTGCACGGTGGACGCCGTGGATGCAGACACCATCCGCATTGTGCGCTCCTTCACCACCACCGACGCCCTGGGCAGAAAAGCCCCGCAGGCGGATGCGAAGGAAGAGATTGTTGTGCGGAGGTAAGGGAAAATATGCGAGAAGACGGCTTTTGTGCCAAAAGCCTCCTCTTGCGCTCTCCTCGAAAAGCATAAAAGCGATGTCCCGGATGGGGCATCGCCTTTTTAGGATCAGTCTTTTCCGTTTCAATCCAAACCATCTCAAAAAAGGAAGACCGCCCGAAGGGTCCAGAGGCGGAGTCTTCGACCCGTAACCGCAAAGCCCCTGGAATAGCAAAACCCCCGCCAGCGACTCATCATCGCTTGCGGGGGTCATTCTGCTTCAGGAATTAGGCTTCCTTAGCCAGCTCCACGAGCTTGGCGAAACCAGCTGCATCGTTCACAGCCAGGTCAGCCAGCATCTTGCGGTTCACTTCAACATTGTGCTTCTTCAAGCCATTGATGAAGGTGGAGTAGCTCATGCCATTGAGGCGAGCAGCAGCGTTGATACGGGTGATCCACAGACGGCGGAAATCACGCTTGCGCAGCTTACGGCCTTCAAAGGCATAGCGCAGGGAACGAGCAACCTGCTCGGATGCGGCGCGGTACTGCTTGGATTTTGCTCCCCAGTAGCCCTTCGCCAGCTTCATAACCTTACGACGCTTCTTATGAGCGTTAACGGCTCTCTTAATACGTGCCATTGGATGATACCTCCTTGCCAGCCATCGGGCTTATTTGTAGGGCAGCAGCTTATGAACAGTGCGTGCTTCGGCATTGTTGTCCACAACACCATCGGCCCGCAGGTGGCGGGTACGCTTGGTGGTCTTGAGGCGCACCTGATGGTTTGCGTTCATCTGCTTATGCTTGACGATACCGCTCTTGGTGAAAGAGAAGCGCTTTGCAGCACCGCGGTGAGATTTTTGCTTAGGCATGATATGGTCCTCCTTTGCTGTTAATTCGTTGCCTCTTCAGAGGCAGCAGCCTGGGCAGCTTCCTTGCGAGCCTTCTTCTCAGCGAAGGAGGCCTTGGCAGCCTTGGGCGCCAGGATCATGATCAAATGGCGGCCGTCCATCAGGGGGCGGCGCTCAACAGTGCTAACCTCCTGGCAACGTTCGGCAAAGTCATGCATTACCTGCATGCCGATGTCGGAGTGGGCAATCTGGCGGCCACGGAAGCGGATGGAAACCTTCACCTTGTCGCCGGCTTCCAGGAAGCGGGTAGCCATCTTCGCCTTGGTGAGGATATCGTTCTCCTCAATGGTGGCGGACAGCTGGACTTCCTTCAGCGACACGACCCGCTGATTCTTCCGATTCTCGCGCTCCCGCCGCGACTGCTCGTAGCGGTACTTGTCATAGTCCAGCAACTTGCAGACGGGAGGCTTTGCGGTCGGCTGAATCTTGGCCAGATCAAGGCCGCGCTCCTCCGCAAGTTCCAGCGCCTTTTGTGTGGGCATGACGCCGAGTTGCTCGCCGTTTTCATCAATCAGGCGAACCTCTCTGTCGCGGATGTCTTCGTTGATCATCAGATCGAGTGCGATAACCATGCACCTCCTCAAAATCGTTCGACCGCTGCGGGAAAAAGAAAAAGCAGCGGGATGCGCACCCGCTGCTCAGCTGACATTGTTGCTCTTCCCATTCATGGGAAAAGAATGCCGCAGACCCGACAGCTTACGCCGTACCAGGTGAGAAGCGGGCATGCTTCTACTTCAAACACGACTATTATACACGATGAAAAAGGGGCTGTCAAGGGGAAATTTGCTAGGTTTCAGCGGTTGTGGGAGGCAAATTTCATATGCGAAACGCTGCTTTACCCCTTCACCCCATACCGAATCCACACGGCGCCGCTTTCGTAGGTCTTAACATCTTTCAGCGTCAGCTGGGTGACGGCCTGGTCGGCGGGCAGTCCGTCGAAGGCGGCGGTCATGCCGCCGCGGCCATCGATGCCGGAGCCGATGAGGATATCCACCTCATCCAGCAAACCGGCGGCAAGGAAGGCGGCATTGATGTGGCCGCCGCCTACCACGGCCATGCGGCTGACGCCGAAATCTTCTGCAAGGATTTCGCTGGCACGGGAAAGATCCACGTGGTCTTTACCGCAGGCAATCCAGGAAATGTGCCGCGCTTCCAAATAAGATAGGTAGTCTTTGGTGACGCTTTCGCTGGTGAGGATCAGCAAAGGCCGGTCGTAGTCGTTGCTGTCGTTCCACAGCAGGGTACCGCGGGTGTCAACCATCACATCATAGCCGTCGGCATCTGCGGCCTTGAAGAAGGCCTCCTTGCCCAAGGTTTCCGTGCTTTGCGGTGCAAGCTTGCCGGGCAAAGCCAATTCCATCTCAGCCGTCATGCGGCCGCTGATGGTGGTGGGGACGTTCAAGTCATCGAGAATCTGGTAATACTCATCGCCGGGCATGTTCTCCAGCATGGAGCAGTCAATGCGGCCATCGACAGACATCATCATATAGCAAAGGGTATAGGGCTTGTTCATGGCTTTTCTCCTCCTCAATTCTTCTCTTTTTACTATACAACTTAAAGTCAGCTTCAAGTCAAGAGAAAACCTGTTACACTCGTAAATTTTGACGTTTTTCGGCGTGACTGTTACAGAAATAGCCTTGACACTGTAACAATTCTGTAATAGAATAAAGTCATCCCCTTATATCCTCCCGCAAGTGGGGGATGGAAAGAAGACTGAGGTGCAATCATGATGAAGAAAGCGTGGAAGCGGCTTGCCGCAGCGGCTATGGCTCTGGTAATGTTCATGAGCCTCCTGCCCCTGATGTTCGGCACCTCGACCGCGAAGGCGGTTGGGTCTTACGGTAAGACCATCGCCAACGGTGTCCGCGTGCGCAAGCAGCCCAGCACCGGTGCAGACTACTGGTTCCGCATTGACATGGGCTATGTGTGTCAGCTTATGGAGACCGTCACCAATGACGGCATCACCTGGTATAAAGTCACCGTGGAACACCCGGATGACGGCAACACCAGAACCTACGTTGGCTACATTCATGGGGATTACTTCACCCCCATGACCGATGAGGAGGCCGCCGCATGGGAAGCTAATCCCGTGCAACCCGGCAAAACGACGGCTTCTACTACAGCCAGCTCCTCCAGCACGTCCAGTACCACTTCCGGCACGGCAAGCACCAACACCACGGCAGCCTCCGGAACGACGGGTACCATCACCAACGGCGGCGTGAACTTCCGTGAAACAGAAGGCGGCTACGTCATTGGCAAGCTGGAGCGGGGCGATGTGGTGGAACTGCTGAGCATCCCCTCCGTCATCGACTCCAACCACTGGTATTACGTCCGTTACAACGGCCAGGTAGGCTACGTGCAGGCGCCCTTCATCCGCGTGAACGGCAGCACGGTCACCGCCGTGCCTTCCTCTGCAACGGCAACCCCCGCAACGGTGACGGCAACTCCTGTCCCTACGAGCTATGTGAAGCTGGTGCTCTCCAGCGCCAATCTGCGCTCCACCCCCGGCGGAAAGGTTGCCGCTCAGTGGGAGACTACCGGCGAGATTCTTGCAGTCACCGGCAGTTCTGTAACCTCCGGCGGCTACACCTGGTATCCTGTCAGCTACAATGGCGGATCCTACTACGTCCGCGGCGACTGCGTGCAGGTGGTTTCCTCTGCAGACGGTTCCGTGACCCCCACCCCGGTGGTTACCGCTGCACCTACGGCCACACCGACGGCCGCCCCGCAGACGGGTTCCAGCTACGTGAAACTGATCCTTTCCAGCGCCAATCTGCGCTCCACCCCCGGCGGAAAGGTTGCCGCTCAGTGGGAGACCACGGGTGAGATTCTTGCGATCACCGGCACGGCCGTAACCTCCGGCGGCTACACCTGGTATCCCATCAGCTACAACGGCGGATCTTACTACGTCCGCGGCGACTGTGTGCAGGTGGTTTCCTCTGCAGACGGCTCCGTGACCCCCACCCCGGTGGTTACCGCCCAGGTTACCACGGTGGGCTACGTCAAGACCATTAAGAATAACGTCAACCTGCGTCTGCAGCCTTCCGGCGAATACATTCAGCAGGTGGCAAACAATCAGATTCTTCCCCTGCTCTCCACGCCTGTAACGAGCGGCGGCTACACCTGGTATTACGTTCTGGTGGGCAATGTAAAGGGCTACCTTCGCGGCGACTGCGTGCAGGAATGTGATGCCAACGGCAATGCTACCGCCGTGGTAACGGCAACGCCTGCTCCCGCGGCAACGTCCACCGTATCGGCCTACGGCTATGTGCGTCTGGTCTCCGACAAGGTCAACCTGCGGAGCAAGCCTGCAGGTAAGTCTCTGGAACAGCTGAGCTTCAGCACCGTGCTTGCCGTAACGGGCGCCACGGTGAAGAGCGGCAACTATGTCTGGTATCCCGTCACTGCCGCTTCCGGTAATTCCGGCTACATCCGCGGCGACTGCGTTGTGGAAACAAACAACAACGGCACGGATGACGTGACCGCCGCACCCACAGCCACTGTTACCGCTGCCCAGAACTACGGCTATGTGATGGTCACCAAGTCCAGCACAAACGTGCGGAAGGCGCCCGGCGGCGGCTCCACCGGCACGGTTAACAAGAACACCGTGTGGCCCATGACGGGCACAAGCACCACCTCCGGCGGCTACACCTGGTATCCCGTGAATGTAAACGGCACAGCGGGCTATATCCGCGGCGACTGCGCTTTCAAGCTCAGTGAAACCCAGGAAGCCAGCTACATCGCCGGCAACGGCGTGCCTACGGAAACGGCAACGCCCACCACTTCCCCCAGCACCTATGTCATGACCACCGTGGATAAGGTGAACCTCCGTGCTTCCGCTTCGAAGGACGCCTCCGCACCCTACAATGTATCCATCAACACGGTCATGGCGTACAACTCCACAGCCACCGTGGGCGGCAGCCTCTGGTATCGCGTGGTGTATTCCAACACCGAGGTTTGGGTGCTCGGCAGCTGCGTGAAGGTGATGACCCAGGCGGAATATGACGCCTACATCGCCACCCAGCCTTCGTCCACGCCTCAGCCTGAGGTCATCAAGGGCTATGTGCGTACCACCTCCAACGGCGTGAACCTGCGCACCACGGCCAACGGTTCCAACATCATCGGCCGCATTGACAAGGGCGTGGTGCTGACCTACACCAAGGATCCCGTGACGGTTCGGAATTATACCTGGTACTACGTGAAAACTTCGCTGGGATACGGTTATCTCCGCGGCGATTATCTGACCGTGTGCAACTCCGACGGCAGTGACATCGCCACCCCCACGCCTACCGTTACCAGCAACGAAGGCAAGCAGGAAGCCACCTACACCAAGCTGAAGAAGGGCTCCAGCGGCACCGCCGTGAAGGCTCTGGTGGCAGAGCTGAAGAATCAGGGCTACTACACCGGCAGTATTACCAGCAGCTATACCAGCTCTGTGGAAGCCGCAGTCCGTGCCTTCCAGCAGGCCAAGGGTCTGACGGTGGACGGCATCGCCGGCAGCAACACCCAGCATGCGCTGTTCAACACGATTGAGGCTGGTACTTCTGATACATCGAACCTGACCATGGCCATCTACCCCGCTGAGAAGATCGACTGGTATACCGGCGGTATTCAGACGCTGTGGCCGAAGGGTGCCAACTACAAGGTCTACGACGTGAAGACGGGCATTGTCTGGTGGGCACACCGCTGGAGCGGCGGCAGCCACGTTGACGCAGAGCCTTTGACCGCGGCAGACACTGCACGGCTGTGCAAGATCTATGGCGTCAGCAGTGCCGATGAGATTGCCTCCAAGAACCTGTGGCAGCGCCGGCCTTGCCTGGTGACCATCGGCAACCGTACCTTCGCCTGCTCCCTGTATGGTATTCCTCACAACTACCCGGATGGCGACACCATCTCCAACAACAACTTCAAGGGTCAGTTGTGCATCCACTTCACCAACAGTAAGACCCACGCCTCTAACAAGGTAGACACTTACCATACCGAGGCCATTCAGTACGCATACGAACATGCGCCGAATGGACATAAGTAAAGCCTGATCAAAGACAGCGAGAGGGAGTGCAGATTCATGGATGAAGAAGAGGTCGCAGGAATGACGAACGAGCAGTTTGAACAGTTTGATCTTCTGATCCGCTATCACGAGCTGGACTTGCTCCTTGATAAAGTCAAGG
Organism: Lachnospiraceae bacterium; assembly: GCA_963594395.1. Classification (GTDB taxonomy): domain Bacteria; phylum Bacillota; class Clostridia; order Christensenellales; family Aristaeellaceae; genus CAKUFA01. The sequence goes on along the minus strand of CAVBFK010000272.1, from coordinate 2,921 downwards.
ACGAGGAAACGATTCAGGTCATCAAGGCACGGAAAAAAGAGCTTAGTGACAAGCTGAAAAGCATATACTAAGCTCCGGAAGAAGGGAACGGTCGGTGCGAAAGCACCGGCCGTTCTTTTTGCTTTTCACTTCTTGTTGCCGGCATTCATCCGATTTCACTTGGCGAGTGCCGAACACATTCTTTTGCATAATTATTTATATTTATACTTGACAGATGAATATTTATGCGATATACTAGCCATCGTAACAACGAAAGGGAGGGTGTTTTCCATGTTTCACTTCTGCGGCAAAAAGGCTTTGGCAACAGCGCTTGCTTCTGTCCTGTGCATGGCTTCCGTGAGTGCTTCTGCCTGCACTTCTGTCTATGTTGGTTCCGACCTGACGGCTGACGGCACGACCCTGCTTGCCCGCTCTGAAGACCTTCTCAACAGCTACAACAAGATGTATTTCGCCATTCCTGCCGGCGTGCATAAAGCCGGAGAATTATACAGCGGCTGCTACGGTTTCACCTATACGTTCACAAAAGACAGCTACAGCTATAACGCTTTTCAGGATGACAATGGTGCAGGCGTTGATGGTGTCTGCCCTGACTGCGGCGATACCCATGCCCACACGCCTTATCAATCTGCCGGCACCAATGAAAAAGGTGTAACAGTTTCCGCTTCGGAAGCGCTTAGCAGTTCCGCCGTGCTGAAGGAAACGGATCCTTTCACAGCTGACGGTATCGAGCAGGCCGAAATTCCTACGATCCTGCTGAGCGAAGCCTCCACGGCAAAGGAGGCCGTTGACTTGCTGCTTAGCATTTATGACGCATCCGGCTGCCATACCGGTTCCGGTATTTTCATTGCAGACAATGAAGAAGCCTGGTACATCGAGAACACCACCGGCACCCAGTACGTAGCCGTAAAGCTGAACAGCTCGCTTGTCCTCGCTCAGCCGAACATGTCGATCATTGGCCTGATTGACCTGGATGACACGGAAAATGTAAAGGCTTCTGCAGATTTGATTGCCACAGCAGAAAAGGCCGGCACCTACGTGGGCGACAAGGATGCCAACACGATTGACTATGTTGCATCTTACAACAGCGACCAGGCCGTTAAAGACCGTATGGTCAGTGCATTGGCTTACTTCAATGCAGCAACTGCTAAGGAAGAACCTGTGCCTAGCGACTACACCCTTTCCAACGTGAATGAAGCAGGTGAGATCGTTCCCCTTTATTCCAACATCACCTTAGATCACGCCTGGACGCTGGAGGATGTTGTAGGTTATTATCACGTTGATGGCATCGGTCATGTTCGGAATATGGAAACACACATCTTCCAGATTTCCGCTGAGGACAGTATCCTTGATACCGTGGAATGGATCGCCATGGATGACACCGCCGTTAGCGTATTCGTTCCCTACTATCCCATGCTGACCACGGATACCTATGCCGGTTATCAGCTCAGTACCGTCCAAGCTGAGTTTGTAACCGAGGAGCCCACCGAAGGTGTCTATTACGCCGCCACCACCACCACGAATGAAGCAGGTGAGCAGGTTACAGTGGACGGGTTCAAGGTGTTTCCGGCAAATTGGGCAGATTCCTGCTACTGGACTTTCGATGCGCTGTCCAACCTGTATGTGTACGGCAACCTGACAGACGAGCAGAAGACCACCATTGACACGAAGTTGGCCGAGCTCCAGGAGGACTGCTACGCCGTATTCGAGCAGATGAAGTCTGGCGTTGCCGCTGCCTCCACCACAGAGGATGCCGCTGCTGTTGCCACCAAGCTCAGCATGGACGCCGCCCAGAAGGTGCACGAAGCCGCTGTAGAGCTTGTGAATGCGGTAAAGTAAAGTTGTAAAGATGAATAGAACGGCTCCCCGCCTGATGATGCTAGGTGGGGAGCCGTTTGAATTGATCATCATTCCCTGTGAAATAACGCCGCACCTCCCCACAAAATCTCCGCAAAAGGCCAGTTGACAGTTTTTGCACATCATGTTACAATAAGAGTAGTGAATCTTGTCTACAATTTCAAAGGAGGCATTCTCATGAAACGTGTGGTGGCGCTTCTCATGACCATGGTACTGTTGGTGGGCTGCGGCTCGGCGATAGCGGAATCGACGTTCTTTTCCTCTAGTGTTCTTTCTACCGTGGATTACACCGTAGATGACTGGACCGGTTCTGCAACAAGCCGCGCGGCCTTTGCTGTTGTTGCCGCGGTGGAATATATGACCGAGCTTGGCAGCAGTTTCGAACTGGATTATACAAAGGACATCTACGTGTGCAAAACAGGCGAAATGGTCGGCGTGCTTTTCTGCATCAGTGGCGGAGAATATGCCTATCTGCTGTACAGCCCGGATTACGGTATCATTTTCTATGACCCTGAGCAGGATCTCGGCAACGACAGTTTGGTTATTGAAACAGCGCTGAAGCAAACGGCAGATGCCTATTATACCGTGACCACCTCCGAATTTTCCGCCGTTGCTTCTTCTCTGGCAGATGCCATTGCGGATGAGGAATGAAATGCATGCGCTGAAAAAGAGACTAGCAATTTAGCTAGTCTCTTTTCTAATTCTTTTTTCAATCCAAGTCAACTCAAAGAGGAAAGACCGCCCGAAGGGTCCAGGGGCGAGTTCTTCGACCCGTAACCGGAAAGCCCCTATGTTTCCATACGACAAGATTTCTTCCTAGCAAGGGGTTTTAGCGAAGATCCAAGGGGGCTTTGCGGTCGCCCCCTTGACCCCTTCGCAGTTCTCTCCCTTGAAGGGGTACTGTTCCGAAACTTTTTAGTCACAATGCAGATCAATATTATTGGCAGTGCACCCGAAGGGTCCAGGGGCGATCGGAAAGCCCCTGGAATAATGGGCTTAGCTCGATCATTCTATGCGACAAGTTTGCTCCTTTGCAGAGAAGTCGTCCAAGGGGGCTTTGCGGTCGT